>JAGQQC010000144.1 GCA_020426395.1 Planctomycetaceae bacterium | reverse complement strand
TGCGATTTTTTGCTGATCGATATTCGCCACGATCCAGTCGGTCCAGGCTTCAAAAACAGGATTAGTGACCGCAGTCGGTTCGCCATTCGCTGGATCGGATTTGGGGTGCTGATAACGCTGGGTATCGGGAATCACGACGATACTGAAGCTCTCCTCCGGCGCAGCGGCAAGTTCGCCTGCTCGCAGGGCTGGGGCAAATCCGAGGGAAGCCAGATTAAGTCCGAGAAAAATCATGCAAATGGTATAACGAAAGAGGTTCATTTCGCCAATCTCTATGTGAAATCAAGGCAAGTTTATGGGGGAAGAAGATCAAACCGGATCAGAAACCATTCTGACAAGTCAGGCTGCGAATTTGGTAAAGAACTGAGGAATAATTGTTAGAAAAGCCGTAATTTGAAGCGAGCAAAATTCCCATCGCCCGATTCTGGGGGTTGTGCTATATTCGATCCCCCTCAAAAAGCGAAACAGAACGTTTCGCCTAACATGGAAAAAGCGTTCAGGGAAGAACGAGTTATGTCACGTCGAACTGCCCAGTCGGGATACAAGCGAAGTTCCTGGTTTTCCGTCGTTTTCTGGTCGTTAAGCCTGATTGCCGTGACCGTCTATTCCGGGTGGCGTTTTGGCTGGATCCCGTTGGGAGATGGCCGCGATTTAGTGCGGGATTATCTTCCTCTCAAGAACTCGGTTGCGGGGACGTCCAAAGAGGCCCAAAATCCGGCCGATTTGTTCGAGGCCCCCGCAACAGATCTGACTTCGAATTCAACAGAGAACCGTGCTTTTGATTTCGGAACGCAGTCCGAACCCGAAGTCGAGATGGCTTCTGTAAATGGAGCGAATTCTGCCCCGGCGACCTCATTTCTGGGGCATTCGAGGCCTCGGGAATTAAATCTGCGTGAAATCAATCAGGAAGCTCGACCCGTACCACTGAGTCAGGAGCGGGCAGGTTTGGGAACCTCCCAATCCTTGCCAGTTGCCCGGGATAATCAGCATTCTATCCTCCAGGCGGGAAATCAAGAGAGAAGTTCAACTCCTTCTTATTCCGTGCGAACGGCCAATGTACCGGCTGCTTCCGATCAGTCTGCATTTTCACCCTCTGAAAATACAGCTCCCAATCTCGGGGAAATTGACCATTTACTCGAAGCCAACGAGTATCTGAAAGCTCACCGGTTGATGTCCGGTTTGTACTGGAAACATCCAGAGTGGCGAAGCGCCCTGCAAAGCCGGATTGATTTGACCGCTCGTTCCATCTATTTCGCTCGACAACCTCATTACCTGAAACCGTATGAAGTTCAGCCAGGAGACCAACTGCGGAATATCGCCTCCAAGTATAATGTCACCTGGGAATATCTCGCTCGACTGAATCAACTGGATCCCCAGAAGATGCGGGTGGATCAAAAACTGAAGGTCCTGAAAGGGCCGTTTGCGGCGATTGTTGATCTCTCGGAGTTCGAATTGATTATTCATGCTTACGGGTATTACGTAAAAAAATATTCTGTCGGAATCGGGAAGGATGATTCTACTCCTCTGGGGACCTTTCATGTTCAGAACAAATTGAAGGATCCAGTTTATTACGGCCCGGAAGGGTTGGTGATTCAGAATGACGATCCGGAAAACCCGTTGGGTGAATTCTGGATTGATATTGGGGATGGATACGGGCTCCACGGTACGATTGATCCCGATTCCATTGGCAAGGCGGAGTCCAAAGGGTGTATCCGCATGCGATCAGCAGATATTGAGGAAGTCTACCAATTCCTGGTCGAAGGCTCCGAAGTGACCATTCGACGCTAATCACGAATGAAAGAACGGCGTTTCAAGGTCATTTCTTTGGGCCTCTGGTTTGAATTCCGTTCTTGAGCGAGTACGTTCTGTGCGGACGTATAGAACTTGTCAGAGTGAACCTGAGGCTGGCACTTTGGCTCTAAAGGGCTGTTCTGGCATCGTGGTGGTGCCTCTCGCTGACCGAGACGATCAAGCGCAAGTTTCTGTATCGCTGGATCTTAAGGTGGCAAAAGCCTTACATTTCTCAGACCGATAGCGTTTTACAAACGGGTCTGGAATTTCCTACAATGGAGCCTCACGTGTTACCCGTACTGGAGCTGATCGCTGTTCCGATGAGTATTGTAGAGACTGTTCGCGAGAGCTATGCGCGCTGTCGTCAAAATCCTGACTTTTTTGACGCGTTCTACGATCACTTTGCGCGAAAATCATCGGAAATTGGTCCGCTGTTTTCCCAGACGGATATGCAAAAGCAGAACGCTCTTCTAAGTGAAGCGATCGATAGCCTGATTTCTTTTGCGACTGGGGATCCGGACGCCCGTCAGCATGTCGAGGAGATCGGTCTCAGTCACAGCCGGGATCAGTTGAATATCAAACCGGAATGGTATCCCCTGTGGATGGAGGCATTGCACGACACGATCCACGAATCGGATCCAAAGTGCACTCCCCAGCTCTTACAAGATTGGGAAACCGTCATACAGCCGGGCATCGACCACATTCTTGAGCTTCACTAAAACCCGGTTGTGGTTGTTTTTGCGAGAGTAAAAACAGGAGCAAATCGACCCGTCAGAGAGTTTTAGGATCACTCGTGGAACTACCCGATCTTCTGTCATTAAGCAGGATCGGGTAGTGGTCGACGAAATCGTCTCAGTTCAAGCTGTTCTTGGGATCCCAGCCTGCGACGATGGCATCTGGGGCGAGAACAAAGATTTCGACGCGACGGTTTTTACTGCGGGCACCTTCATCCAGATTGTCTGCCACTGGTTGAAACTTGCTGTAACCGGCGGCTCCCATGCGGGTTTCAGTTACGCCTCCTTGAGAGAGTGCAAGGACAACTGCATTCGCCCGATTGGTAGACAGGTGCCAGTTGGTTGGGTGATGCGATTTCGTGGCTGAACGAACGATGTTTTTATCGTCTGTGTGTCCCACGACTAGAATGTTGAGATCACGGGCATCGCCATCATTCATGATCGAAGCAAATTCGTTAAGCAAGGGGAGTGCATCTTTTTTCAGACGGTCGCTTCCGGAATCAAACAGAATGTCGGAGTGGAACTTGCTGACACCTGTGTGGGGATCGAATTCGAAGTCTTTGTATTTCTGGGCCAGCTCCTGAAAGCGACGGCTTGTGGCATCGGAAAGAGGGTTATCCCCATTCTGGGCCCGCTTCAACAGGCTGACATACCGGTCTTGCAACTCGGTACGCTCGGCATTCAGGTTACTTAACCGGCTGTTGGCCGTGTGTAACTGAGAATCCATACTGGCCATTTGCTGTTCCAGTTGCTGTTTTTGGACGGCCAATGCCTGATTCTGTTGATACAACTGACGGGCGCGTAGCTGGCTCATGCGTAACTGTTGTTGCGGTACGGTATTGCAACCAGCAGCGAGCAGACAGACAAAGACCAGACTTCCCAGCAGTCCAAACGACTTAAAGCCAGACATTCAGAGACTCCTTATTACCCCTGCAAATCAGACGTAGTTCACCGTATTTCCTGTCTGTCAAAGGAGTCCGTACCGCAAGCATAACCGCAAGGTAAGCGCGACGATATCAACAGATTCCAATGGCGAGAAAGGATCGGGTTTGTATTGTTCAGGTTCGTAAGGAGAGAGAGAGTACATCCCCGGGACAGTAGAGAGGAGAGACTGTCGGTGGGGGAGTCGGGCGGGTTTATAATGCTCTCTTAATTTTGTGCCAAGGCCGTTTTTTACAAAATTGAGGAAATTTTGGGGTAATCTCAAATTTGAATGTAATTCAACGTGCGGATGATTAGCGAGAACAATTGCCCAGTTAAGTTAATTGTCCCTCGGATTTCAGCTTCGTCAGGGTCTCTACCAGATAGTCGATATCTTTTTGCTCGGTGCAGAGATGAATGCTGACTCGGAGTAACTTCAAACCATTCCAATAGGTTACAGGAATTTCGATCCCAAACTCTTCCAATAACCGGTTTTGCAGTCCATCGGGGACACCGATATTTCGATCTTCATTCGACGATTCTCCGATTGGGATCGAAATCATACTCCCTTGCCATTCGGGAGGAAGCATTGAAATTGGCTCGCGTGGGAAGAGTTTTGTGATCCTTTCCTGAACCTGTTGTATGAGCGGAAAACTATGTTGACGGTAGGTTTCTGCTCCAAGCTTGTTCCAGAAATCGAGTGTTGCAGATAACGAGAGCAGAGCGGCATCGTTATCGGTTCCCTGCCAGAGGAAGGGATCCTTCCAATGCTTGGGACGTCCGCTGATAGAACGGCCCCAACTGGTAACGTGGGGTTTGAGATTGGATTTGAGTGCACCCCGAGTGTAGAGAAAGCCACTTCCAAAAGGGGCCATCAACCATTTATGGCAACTGGCGGTGTAGTACTGGCAACCCAAGTCATCAAGTTGGACGGGATGCATCAACAGCGCATGCGGACCATCCACGCAGACAGCAATATCCCGTTCTCGGGCTCGTTGGCAAATTTCCTTCACGGGAAATTGAATCGCTGTGGGAGAGGTGATGTGGCTCAGCACAATCAAGCGGGTTCGATCAGTCACTCTTGAGAAGAGACTTTCGATCACGTCTTCAGGTGATGTAATCGGATGGGTGATCTGAGCAATTCCAAAAGTGGCTCCCTGGCGCTGGCAAGCCTCTCGCCAGATTAATTGCACCGCACCGTATTCGTGATTGTTGAGTAGTACTTCGTCACCCGGTTCCAGGGGAAATGATTGGGACACGATGTTCATCGCCACGGTGGCGTTATTGACGAGTAATAAGTTGTCCCCCTTGGTTCCGAAATATTGCGCGAGGCGATTCGTTACCTTGTCGTAATAATCCTCTCGGGTCCGGAAGAAGAAACGGGCCGGTTGTCGTTCGATCTCACGGAGAATTTGGTGTTGGACTTCCTGTACTGCCCGGGGAGATGGCCCAAACGATCCGAAATTCAGATAGGTATTCTCCGGATCGATTGACCACAGGTCTTTCCAGGGAGGAGAAAGATCAAATTCGGGAAGATCGAGTAGCATTCCATTTATTCCTCAAGTGGTTGCGAATTCTCGGAGGAGGGTTTCGGTTCCTGATTCAGCGGAGGATAACACATCAGACCCCAGTTTTCGTGGGCTCCGTGAGTGATCAATATCGATAAAAATCCAGGCTGCAATTGAGCCAGCATTTTCGTGCAACGTCGCAGGGCATCTCGATTCAATTGACTGCCATATGTAGAAGCGCCGCGAACGAGTTGGCAGCGGGCAAGATAAATTCGCTCCATGACCCGGTTCAAGATCATTCCCCATTTTTTCTGAAGATACCAGGTCTTGGCTTCATGCATCGCCTTGCGCGACTGACCTGCCCGTTTGGGAGTGGGATCCTGCCAGAAATATCGACTCAGATATTCATCCTGTAGCAAAGCCATCACCAACCGACGATGTTGGGTGAGGACTTCAGACAGAAGTTGATCCTGGTCCAACTTCAAGATCTTTTTCAGAAACTTGTTCCAGGAGGTCGAGTCAGAAACCGGTGCTTGCTCTTTGGGATCCCACGTTCCGTATAACGTATTAAACGATATCCAGAGTAGAATCAGACGGTGATCATCAGTCGTCTTGCGTTGCTCGATCTGTTCCAGCCAGCTAAACGCCCGATGCACACGGATCGCAGTATCCCGTTCGAAGCCCGTATCGCTGAGTTTTTCCTTATAGGGTTTCCAGGCACGACGGAGCTCCTCAACCGTTTTGAGGATAGGTGCGGGACGGTTTGCCTCCTGTTGCCTGTCCAGTTCCTGATTTTCACGCATGGGATCACTCATTAAATCGGTGTGCTGGCGGGCAGCTACTTCTGCTTTCAGGATGACAATTCCGCTGATAACAGAGTCTCTTCTCGGCTCTAATTGTTCGACAATGGCTGGTATGCAGTTGTTTCTGTCCCGGCTGAGGGCTTAGGATAGAGAGCTCCTGTTTCAAGGAGTTCGACAAGGCTTTGATCATTTGTTTACATTTTCTGAAATGTTCCCCCAAATGTAAATGAGTGCTATCCGCATACATGTTTGCAAAGTGAAAATAATGAAACGCTCTCGATGGTTTGCTTCACGAGTTTTTTCCGGGATGATGATTGCCTTCACGGTGATAGTCATATCCCTCTCGGTGATTAAGGCTGAGGAGACTCTTCCGTTCACCGAGTTGGGTCAAGAATACGGCAATTCGATTCATCCGTTGTTAAAACAATTCTGCAACGATTGCCATTCGACCGAGGCGAAGGAAGGAGAGTTGGATCTCGAGCGTTTTGCGAACTTTGCTCACGTGCGACAGGATCCGGCGCCGTGGCAGAAGGTGATCGAGATGCTCGGAACTGGTGAGATGCCGCCCGAAGAAAGTCCACAGCTCTCCGCAGATCAAAAACAGCAATTATTAAAGTGGGTACAGGTTTACCTGGACGCTGAAGCCCGTGCCAATGCGGGTGACCCGGGGCCGGTCGTTTTGCGCCGATTGAATAACGCCGAGTATACCTACACGATTCGCGATTTAACCCAGGTCGAACTGAATCCTGCGGAACAGTTCCCCGTAGATAGTGCCGCGGGCGAAGGATTTACAAACACAGGAGCAGCGCTCGTGATGTCGCCATCAATGGTGACAAAATACTTTGATGCCGCGAAAGACATTGCCCGTCACGTCGTCTTCTTGCCGGATGGGATTCGCTTTTCCGAAGGAACATCCCATCGCGATTTCACGGATGAGACAGTCGCCGCCATCCGCGAAATTTATGCACGCCATACCGGTCCGCGCGGGGATGACAATGTGCTCAACAAATGGAATGTTGCCGATCCGACCGTTCTAACGAACGACGATGGCCGGGTTGACCTGGCGCATTACCTCTCGGTGCTGTTGCAGCATCGAGATGCACTGCAATCTAAAGACCTTTCCTATGAAGCGATCGCTGAAAAAGAAAAGGTGAATGCCAAGTACTTACATCTGCTTTCAACCATGTTGAATGCCCCGTTAGACGATTCTCTGCTGCTGAATCAATTACGAAAACGTTGGGAGACGTTGACTCCTGAGCAGGGAGACTCTTTCATTGCGGAAATTCGTGCCTGGCAGCAGCAGTTATGGAAGTACAACACGGTGGGTCAGTTTGGAAGCGTTCGTCCCTGGCAGGAAGGGGTCGATCCGATTGCTTCCTCTCAACCGTTCAGCCTCTCGTTAAAAGGAGAATCGCAGCAGGACGAATTCACGATCTATTTGCAGGCGAATGGAGCGGGCGAGGAGAGCGCAGAGGATGTGGTTCGCTGGCATCAGCCCCGATTTGTTCGATCGGGGCAGACGCCGCTTTTGTTACGCGACCTGCGGGCAATTTCTATTTTGTTAAAAGAGCTTCGGAGGGAAACATTCTCCCAGACATCAAGTTATCTTGCCGCGGCTGAAGTAATTCGACAGCAGGCTGTTGCGGGAGAAAATTCTCCGGACCTGAACGAACTGGCGAAAAAGCACAATGTCGATCCACTTCTACTTCCCGCCTGGTTGAATGTATTAGGGCTCAATGGTAATAACGTTGCCATTCAGGAATACCTGCATGTTGCGTATCAAGATCCCAAGCATATCGCTGTTCGAGGTTGGGGCTTTCCAAATGCAGATGCATTGACATTGGTCAGTAATGCTTCCGATGAGCCGCTCCGTATTCCGGGTGATCTCCAGCCTCATTCCATTGCCGTTCATCCACGTCCGGAACGCTGGGTTGCCGCTGGTTGGAAGAGTCCTCTCTCGGGCGCAGTTCGTATTGAAGCGGAAGTCCAGCATGCGCATCGGGGTTGTGGTAACGGAATCCTGTGGTCACTCGAATTTCGTCGAGGTTCGCAGCGACAAGTGCTGCATACTGGTCCTGCCGGATTGGGCCAGAAGGTCACCCTGCCGCCGGTTGAAAATCTTTCACTTCAGCAGGGCGATCTGATTTCGCTGGTGATTAATCCTCGTGACAATAACCATTCCTGTGATCTGACCCGGATTGATTTGACGATTCAGGAACTGAATGGAAATAAACGAAACTGGTCGTTAAGAGGAGATTGTGCAGACACCATTGGTGCCGGGAATCCACATCCGGACCAGCACGGTAATCTTTCGACGTGGCATTTCTACACAGGGAAAATTGGTGAGGAGGAACCAGCCACCCATATCCCTCAGGGATCTCTTCTGGCGAAATGGTCGGAAGCGAAGAGCGTGGAAGAAGCTCGCCCGGTGGCAGAGCAATTAGAGCAGTTATTGACTGAAGGCCCCACTGATCAAACGACGGAAGTCGACCAGAAATTGTATGCCTTATTAAATGCCTACAGTGGTTTGCTCTTTTCTCAGTTGGATTATGCCACTCTTGTAAACCGCTTAGCGGATGAGAGACTGGGGGAATTGGACTATGGAATTGATCCCCGAAATCTGGAGGGGACTGGAATCAAGCAGATTACGGAAAACGGTGACTTGATCGCGAACGCACCCGTTGAACTCAAATTCAAACTACCGCGAAGCTTGCTAGAAGGGGCTGACTTTGTCACCACGGCGACGGTTGAATCAAACGGAGGTTCGGTACAAGTTCATGCTGCTCTCCAGTCCGATCCCAACTGGCCGCAATTACAACCTGGTTTGCCAATTCTCGTACCGGAATCGAGTACTGCCCGCACAACCTGGTTGACCGCATTGAACGATTTCCGACAGTTGTTTCCGCTCGCGATGTGTTACCCCAAAGTCGTTCCCGTGGATGAAGGGATTTCCATCGTCCTGCACCACCGGGAAGATGAACCCCTGGCCCGTTTGATGCTGTCAGAGGAAGAGGCTCAGCAACTTGATCGGCTCTGGAAGGAGTTGCGCTACGTCAGTCAAGACGACCTGAAAAGCATGACGGTTCTCGAACAGTTGATTCAGTTCGCCACTCAAGATGGGGAACCATCACTGTATGAACCTCTTACGGAGCCTTATCAACAACGTGCCGAAGAATACCAAGCCTGGTTGATTGAAACAGAGCCGGCTCACTTGGATGCGCTGGTTGATTTCGCTGGCCGGGCTTATCGACGTCTATTAACCGAATCGGAATCCAATTCAATTCGCGAGTTATACGCGGAGTTGCGCAAACAGGAATTGGAACATGAAGAAGCCTTCCGACTGACTTTGGCGCGGGTCTTAACATCTCCCGCATTTTTATATCGGCTGGAACAACCTGGGTCGGGAACAGAACCCACGGCGGTTTCCGATTGGGAGCTGGCGAATCGGCTCAGTTACTTCCTCTGGTCATCCATGCCCGATGCCGAGTTAAGCCGACTTGCTGCCGAAAATCGGTTGCACGATCCCGAAGTCCTCGCAGCCCAGACGAAACGGATGCTGGCTGATCCGAAAATTCGCCGGATGGCAATCGAATTCGGCTGTCAGTGGTTACACATTCGTGATTTCGATCAACACGATGAAAAGAGCGAATCCCACTTCCCCGAATTTTCAGCGATCCGGGATGATATGTATGAGGAATCGATTCTTTTCTTTGAAGATCTATTGCAACACGATGGTTCGATCATGAGCTTGCTCAAAGCGGACCACACTTTTCTGAATGAAGACTTGGCTGCCTTCTATGGTATTCCAAATGTCAATGGAGCCGAATGGAGGCGTGTAGAAAACGTAGGCCAATATGGTCGCGGTGGAGTTCTCACGCAGGCCACGACGCTCTCCAAACAATCAGGGGCTTCGCGCACAAGCGCTATCTTGCGGGGAAACTGGGTTTATGAATCGCTGTTGGGAGAACGCTTGCCTCGACCTCCTAAAGGGGTCCCGGTACTTCCGGAAGATGTTCCCGCTGATCTAACCGAGCGGCAATTGATCGAACAACACAGCTCAGTGGAATCGTGTGCGAAATGTCATGCCCGGATTGATGCGTTTGGTTTCTCACTGGAAGGGTACGACGCCATTGGTCGCTTCCGGACGCACGATGAAGGAGGGCATTCGATTGATACCCTCGCCACTCTTAAGGATGGCACTGAA
>JAGQQC010000143.1 GCA_020426395.1 Planctomycetaceae bacterium | reverse complement strand
TAACGATGAAAAAGCCCACTGCTTTCCCGCAAATATTGCGGGCGATGGTAAGAAGGCATCACCACCAACACGGGTTTACCGAATTCATCGACACCATAACCACGATAGGCCAGAAACGAACTATTCAGATCGGGGGAAGTATAACCTGCGTCTGGATTACCAAATCCGGTCGGAAGCGCGCCTACGGACCCCGTGTTAGCTGAGCGGGAATAGTTCAGCAGCGGACTGCCATCGAACGTTCCGTCCAGGTTATTGTCCATCTTGGCCAGGCCACTGTCATAAAAGACGTGATAACCCGTTCCTGAATAGGGATACAAATCGGGCCCGAACATATTCGGAACCAGGCCATGTATCCCTGTTTGCAGGGCACTATTCTTGGTTGAATCGGGGGCCCCTTTAATAATTTGTTCGAGCGCCCAGTTCATCAAGGCATCACGATCGAAATCGGCCACGTTCCGCGCTTTCGCGCGGGGAGTGTTAGCGAAGTATTCACTGTTGGCCTGCTGCTGACCGGCGATCTTATAAGCGAAGAAGCCAATCACCATCATCAACCCGAGTAGCGCCAACACTACAACGAGCGTCGCTCCCCGACGGTTTGAGACAGACGTCAGAAAGAGCTGACCATTCATAGGCCCTGCCTCGTTCCCGCATTTCCAAGAAGTCTTCATGTTGTCTATTCCTCTCTTAAACAGAGAGCCGTGGCCCGAACCGGCTAAAAACTGGTTCGTGAATTTTTTGAATCGTATCTATTCAAAATCGCAACCAAGTGCGATTTGTTTTTTTAATCAATTAGTGAATGCTGAATCGTTAACTGACGCGTCCGATCACTTTGGATATCGTGATAACGAATGGTGATCTGAATCGCGCGAATAGGAAGTGGGTCTGTTCCATCATCGGGTCGATAGGGAGGAGAATCGTTTCCTGCCGACCCATCGTAGAGATCGATCGTGGGATGCCAGGTGTCAAAGATGCTTCCCTGATAGGATGCAGCCAGGGGAGAATAATTGTCTCGCACTGACGTACTGGAATACTCGAAATCTCCCCCGGAAAGTGAATGACCAATATCAACGAATGCGTTGAGTGCTTCATCCCACAATTTCACATCAAAACTGAGCACGTTGGACATCAACAGATCTTCGGATTGCCGAGGACCGGGGTCCGTGACTTCATATGTATCAACAATTCCGTTGGTATCGGAATCATCCAGAGTCGTCAGATCGAGAGGGCTACTGCTACCACCAGCATCAGCCCCCGGGTAATCAAAATTGAAGTGCGATGTCTCGGCATGGGTAAACCGCCCAATATAAATAGGCGTCCCCGCTTCCTGAATAAATTCGCGAGGCAAACCCGACGAATAACTGAAACCGAATCGGGTCCGGGGATGAGCCAGCGGATTAGCTATGCCAGTCGTATTATTATCAAGACTGTCCTGCTTTCCAGCCCCAACGCCGACGCCGTTTAAGTAAACTTGAGAGCCATCATGAAATGCGGAAATATCGAAATCATTCCAGAAATCACCGGTTGCGTAAGAAGTCAAGCCATCCAAGGTCGCGTCGTAATCACCGGAGATGACATCACCCGGAGGAGAGGTAATTTGCGGCTGATTATTGGCTCCCTCCACCGGGGTGTATAACAGCAACACCCGGCGATAAAGATTTCCATTTCGCACGAAGTAAGAGACTTCCGCGTAACGAGACGCTGTCAAACCTTCAACGTTTTTATTGTCCTGTTGATAGTCACTCCAACTGGGTTGCTTGATGTCGACCGTCGGATCGGTATTTTCAAAGGTAATTGCATTGCCGTAAATCAGGTTATCGAGATCGGTATCGGTCACCTGCCCGGAAATAAACCGGTCAATCGTCAATTGCAGAACATCATCGACATCGTTACTGATATCATTATCCGAGATGTAAATGTAACCCAGCCGCTCCTCGAAATCGCGCAGTTCAAAATCAGAGTCAGTTGAAATGGGAGCCGTTTCCCCCGCATCAAAGGGAATGACGTTACGGAAGGTTCTTGTTTCGAGGTCGCTTTTAATGATAGTCGTCAGCGTACGTGCTTTTTCATCATTATTCGCAATACCGCGTGTATCCACGATCGTTTCTGTCGCGATCCGAAACACTTGCGAGAACGCGAGCATCATGATCGAAACCAACACGATCGAGACCATCAACTCGATCAAAGTGAAACCACTTCGATCTGAGGTCGCTCTAGTTGTCTTGAATTTGGATAACATCTGTTTTCTCCAGACCCGTTATGACGTGATTGAGTCCGTTATCCTTGTTTATGAAACCCAGTTATGGCTGTGCTTTATCCAGCAATTTAAGGAGAAAGTACCTCACTCAAAGGGTTTCAGAATCGCTTCTAGTCTGTAACAAAAGTTTTCAACGGAAAGACATCCACAACATTCCGAACCAACATTAACGAACCGCTGCTTTTCACCGCAGGTCGATCGATGGTCACATCGTAAGGGTTTGTCGCTTCGACACTCACGATTTTGTACCAGTGACATTTTTCCGCATCGAAAATGAAGTTGCCAACCTTGGGCTCCGGATCGATGTTGCTCGCGTTGATGCGAACATTTGAGGAACCAATGGTCATCGTGCTGCCTGTATAAACGGTTTCGGAATCGGTCTCGAAATGACGATTAAAGAAGACGACGACATCGGCATTGTTACTCACCTGGGTACCATCGATGTAACTTCGACGCACTGTCATTAACCAGCTCAGACGCGGATCGGAAATTTCCACACGCACCCGTTCCGGGGCAAATGTTCCTGCCGTGATGCCAGTCACGTCTCCTGTCCAGGTGATGGTTTTGGTCGCATCACTGCGTCCAGAAATGTAACGATATTCAGCCTCACTCCCCTGATCGCCAAACAGAATAATTCGATAGACGAGATAGGAAGGAAGTGCCGTGGTCACAATGCTTTCATCAATATTGATTTCCGTATCGACCTGCACCGTAGTGGCCGTCTCGGAACCATCCACCACCGTCGCATCGAAGATGGTATCCCAACCATCCGCGGACGTCGTGAACAGGACAGCATCATCCCGGTCGTTCGCAGCACCACCATCTTTATCGAGATTCAACAAGGCCGTCGTCGTATCGAACATTTGACGACGAATAACATTGTTATCTCCAAAGTAATCCGGGTTCCCGCCAATTTGATTCGCATCGACATACCCTTGCGGATCCACCACGATGTAACCGGTCACACCAGGGCTCGGAACTGCTTCCGGATAAGTCGCCCCATTGTCCCATTCGTCCACGTAAGTGGGATACATATCGAGTATTGTCTCGGCATTGAATCTCAGGTTGGTAGCCGTCGTTAAATGGTGAGCACGAACTGTCCTCAGGATGGAGGCCGGGAATAACGTCGCCAGAGCAACCAGTCCGATCCCCATCAACAGGATGGAAAGCAGTACTTCGACCAGCGTTGTACCCGCTGGAGCAGTGCCTGATTTTATTCTTATAGGAGCGCGCATTATTCAGTGACTCCCGATATGACTAACTGAAACGGATCGCTACCCGTGGCATCGACAAAGATTGGGGGCGATGTGACTTGCCCGGTCTGAGTAAAGACAGTCACCAAAGCTTCGTTCCCTTCCTTGTCTTCATCTCCAAAGGTCAAGCCTTCGGTGACATCTTCGACTTCCACCAGGGGTAAGTGCAGTAATCCATGAATCGACAACGGCCCTTCCACGGTTCCCAGCGGACTGAACATGATGTCAATCTGCCCGGTAGCGGCACTTAAATCCCAGGCCACCGGAACAATGGCGTTATCCACCAGCACTGACAAATCGATATACACACCATCGGGAAAAACGATCGCATCTTCATCCGCCATCTCGACAGGGGATAGTGAAATCTCATGATCTCCGTTGGCGACTGTTCCTGCGGAGATGTCGGACGATGTTCCAGTCGCATCGCGGAATGCAGGTGTTATTCTTAACCGATCACTCATGATCGAAGTAGAGAGCGTACCGCTTTCAATGCGATACCACCACGAGTTCAATCGGATAGTGGAATTTTCCGTTAATAATCCCCGATCATAAAGTGCTGGCCAGTTCGTACCCGTCCCGATTAAAACGATAGGATCTCCCCAAGGGGGCCCGGAGGAAGCTTCACGTCGAACTTCGATACTGCCGGCAGTCTCATTGTCCACAACCTCCAGGTACGACAACGAACGAACCATCAACCGGCCTTCGACGGTTTCATAATAGAGACGTATACCACGGGGTTCCTGTGCATGACTGGCACGATCGCGGGCTCCTTCCAGAGCGGCCTGCAGGGCACGTGCCGCGGAGGACATCCGACTGTTTTCAATCGCGAAATCCAACGTTGTCACCGTCACCGCCGCCAGAATCCCCAGGATGGTGATTACGACCAATATTTCAATCAGCGTGAAACCGGACGAACGAAGTTCGGGATCTCTATGAGAATGATGCGAAGATCGGTCAATGAGCATGTTAATTACCTCCCGTCGTCGCCTGATGATTGGTGATGTCGTCGTTCATGGCTGAGTTATAAACATGGTCAGGCTCGGTGGCATCGGTTTCGGCCACATCGATGTCAGCAATGGGCTCCGCCAGAATGGAGTCATTAAATTCTTTCACGCCCAGGATTCCATCCTGTCCCGCGGAGACAACAACCAGTGCGTGATACGTATCGAAATGATGAGGTTCCGGAGGGGTGACCGAATCATCGAACGTGAACGCAAACGCTCCCGAAGAATTCAGCACGCCCAATTCGCTGGAAGTCGCTAATGTCAGAATCCCTTTGGGATCATCCGGATCGCTATCCAAAGCCGTTGCCGGCTTGTCCGCAGCAGCGGGAATGTACAATCGGAGGAACAGGTTGCCATTCACCAAAGCCGTTCCATTGGGGTGAGTCAAAAACGTTGGCCATAAATAGAACCGGAAAGGATTTCCCCAACCATCAACGAACTCCAACTTACCATCGCCATCGGTATCCCCGACTTCCAAGGAACTGAAGTCCGTTTCTGTAGCCGTAATACTGAACTGCGGGACGGGGTTCTGTCCGTCAATTGTCCCTTTCGTCAACAATTCATACAGAATCTCGGAAGCATACGCCTCGATGGCTTTCTGCGTTGAAACTTCTGCTGACGGTGGATTGAGTAATGAGTCCATCCCGAAATACCGGCCGATATAATGCTTGTGCAGGCAAACTTCGATCAGATCTTTTTTGTATGTTGGTCCGGAAGCCCAACTATTCGAGAGGTCTCGAATCTCATCATCGAATCTCGACCGCTCTTTAGCGATACGAAAGGCACGCATGCGGTCTTCAACCAACTGATCAATTTTGATCAACGTCGCGCGGGTCTGACTCTCTCGACCTGAATCGAGCACATTCCCAATAACCACGGTCAAAATCCCGGCCAGCACCGCCAGAATCGTGATCACCACCAGGATCTCGACCAGGGTGAACCCGCGTGGTTTATTGTTGATTTCCATTATACGTTTCATCTGTCGCTGCCTTCGATTATATCGAATGAGGGATCCCTGCTTGTCTGCTGCTTACGGTGCCAGTCTTGCCCGGTTGAAGTTGGTCATGTTGTCCCGCTCCGGGTCACGAGCGCTACCGACCAAATCTGAATCAGCCGTATTCGGATCAAAGACTCCTCCCGTGCCGTAGACTCCATCTGATCCCGCAGAAATAAGCTGATAGGTCTGTGCATTCCAGAAGACATCTTCGGCCGTGTTCTGAGAATAGACCTTTGTCATTCCACTGCCACTTAAGGCCGACGTGGGATTAACATAATCATCATTGTGGATATACATGTAAGGCTGACCGCCCCCTGAGAGCGGGTCCGTATACATTTTGAACTCATCATCTTTGCTCGAATCAGAATCCGTATCCAACAAGACCAACCGATCTACATTGAATTCAAAAAATGGTCCCACCCGAGTTCCGCCGGTCGAGAATGGAGCCGCCGGATTCTTGGAAAATCCACTCGGAACACGGTTGCCCTCATCAGTGGCATCGACTGTCAAAATTCCTCCCAGAAAGAAAGTCATGCACTCCGCCCCGTTCATCGTAATTTCGTCGGTTGAGTTTCCGTTTCCATTAGCGTCGAAAGCGTTGGCTGTACTGAAGTCATAATTCGGCCAGAATCGACGAAGAACCGCCCGTTCCGAGTTGGTCCACCCGGTATCTGATTCCCGCAAAGTGAAGGTACTAGGGGGGAGGTCGTGAAATTCCATTTTGAAATTTCCCAACGAGGCTCCCAGTGAAGTCAGATCACTTTGAACCTGGGACTCTTTCCCAGTAGTTAACACTGGAATCACGGCAACATAAAAAATCCCCATCAGTAGAATGACAATCGTGATGGCCACGAGTAGTTCGATCAGGGTAAAACCGGATCGAGGAGAATTCGTCGAATGGGTCGAAGATGGTTGCATGATTCATCAACTCCTTCTGTCACAGCAAAAGTGCCAAGGCGACAGAGTTTGCCAGGGATCGGATCTGAATTGGAAATTTACAGGAACAGGTGGCCGCTTTTATTTTTTGAGATTGTTAATTCAGGTTGAAGGACATACCTTCGCCCTCTCTTGTGAACCCCATTGGCTCAGGAGAGGCTGTTGATCAATTCGATCATGGGAAGGAAGAGCGCGATCACGATCGTTCCCACGATCACTCCCAACACCACCACCATGATCGGTTCCAGAACACTAATGAGTGACTCGACCGCAACTTCGACTTCCTCTTCGTAGACGTCGGCCACTTTATATAACATGGTGTCCAGAGCACCGGTTTCCTCACCGACGTCAACCATGTTGACAACCATGTCATCGGTGATGCGTGCCTCTCGCAAAGGAACCGCCATCGATTCCCCTTCACGAATGGCTGCATAAATGTTGTCGAACGCCCGACGGAAGACGGCATTCCCCGATGTATCTCGGGCAATAATCAATGCTTCCAGAATCGGCACCCCGGAGGCAATCAAAGTCCCCAATGTCCGCATCACACGAGCAATGGTCGCTTTACGGAGAATCATTCCCAATAGCGGAAACTTGAGACTGAGGAAGTCAGAAATATAAGCCCCGGTCTTATTCTTCTTCACAATCTTGACGAAGAGCCAAAAACCGATCGGGATCATGGGTATCAAGAACCAGTTATTGACCACCCAGTCGCTGCAGGAAATCAGGAAGAGGGTCAACCAGGGAAGTTTTAACTCGAACTCTTCAAACAGTGATTTGAACTCGGGAATGATGAAGTACATAATCCCGGTCACGATGACCACAGCGACCGTGATCACCACGGCCGGATAAATCATCGCCCCAATCACCTTCCGCTTCAGGCTCTGGGCTTTCTCTTTGAAGTCGGCCAGACGTTGTAGAATGATCTCCAACGCCCCCCCGGCCTCACCCGCTTTGACCATGTTGACGTACAAGTTATCGAACGCCTTGGGCTGTTTGGCCATCGCTTCGGATAAGGTCGATCCTGATTCGATCTCTTCAATAACATCGATCAGGGCATTTTTCAGTGGACCAGGACGAGACTGCCCTTCCAGAATTCGCAGGCTTCGCAGAATTGGCAATCCCGCGTCCTGGAGTGTGGAAAGCTGCCGCGTAAAAGTGGTCAACTGCTTCGGCCGCACTCCCCCGATCACGAAGGTCTTTTGAGACTTCGCCGATTTCTTTTTGGGAGCCGCCTTTTTCTTTTCGCGCGTGCGACCCTGCTCGTTAATCTTGGTGATGTAAAACCCCTTCTCCTTGATCATCCGTTGCGCTTCCTGCTCGGTGGCGGCATCAACGGTATCTTTGATCTCAAGGCCGGTGTTGTCCATCGCTTCATACTGAAAGGTCGGCATGGTGCCCTCCAAAGTACTGACTTGTAATAGAGTCGCTCGTTTTATTGATTGGTTTAGAAAGAGTGATCCGAAGGCGAAAAAAGCTAACTAAATTCACTGAACTCAAGTAAACACATATATGATTACCGTCAGCCATCCGCAGGGGACAAATGGCTGTCAACTTTTTCCAGCAGTAAAAAATCGGGATGTTTGAACAGAAGGGATAACTTGAGTTTCAATTGCATCACGGTAACCACTATTTTTTATGACGAATAATCAGGATCAAAAAGTTCTGGTTGTGGCCCGTAAAACTGATTTTGAATTTCGGTTTCAGCAACACACTACTCCGAACGTTTTTGTGGAAGCAGTCGCGTCGTCTATTCAGAAACCAGCACTAAATTGTCAAAAGGTATGAAGTTATTGTTCTTGAAAGAATGAATAGATATGTTGACGAATTATTCCAGATCCTCCATCACTGTTTCACGTACGACTTCATCAATCGTAGTGACCCCGTCGAAGATCAGTTTTAATCCCGCTTCCCGCAAAGTCGTCATTCCCTGCGTACGGGCATAGTTTCGGATGTCATCCACCGAAGCTTCCGAGGTAATCATGTCCCGGATTTCGTCGTTGATGACCATGAATTCATAAATACCGCAACGACCTTTATAGCCTGTGTTATTACACCGCTGGCAGCCCTTGCCGTAATAAAATTTATATCGTCGTGCCTGTTCAATCGGGAGCTGAAGTTCCATCAACAATTCGTCGCTCGGTTCAAACTCGGTTCGGCACTCGGTACAGATCTTTCGCACCAGTCGCTGGGCCAGAATCGCCTCGACCGTTGCTGTGATCAAGAACGCCGGAACCCCCATATCCCGCAAACGAGTGATCGCTGTCGGCGCATCGTTTGTGTGCAAGGTCGAGAAGACGAGGTGACCCGTCAGTGAACTTTGGACCGCAATTTCGGCAGTTTCGTAGTCGCGAATCTCTCCGATCAGAATCTTGTCCGGGTCGTGACGAAGAATCGCTCGCAACACAGTCGCGAAGGTCACATCAATATCCGGATTCACTGGGACTTGCACCAGGCCATCAATGTCGTATTCGATCGGGTCTTCCGTGGTGATGATTTTGGTTTCGATATCATTCAGTTCGTTAAGTGCGGAATAGAGAGTGGTGGTTTTACCACTCCCCGTCGGCCCCGTCACCAGGACAATTCCGTTCGGAGCGTGAATCGCACTTCGGAATCGTTTGAGCGTGGTTGGGTCCATTCCGATCTTGTCGAGGTCCAGCTGCACCACAGTTCGGTCGAGCACCCGCATAACAACGGCTTCACCAAACAACGTCGGCAATACACTCACCCGCAAGTCAACCGGGTTCCCAGCTACGTTCAACTCAATTCGTCCGTCCTGGGGTAAACGACGTTCGGTGATGTCGAGATCCGCCATCACCTTAACACGGGAAACCAGGGCATTCGCCAGGTGGCGCGGGGGAGGAACCATTTCGTACAGCACACCATCAGCACGGACTCGGACTCGGAACTCCTCCTCGAAAGGTTCAAAATGGATGTCCGATGCCTGGTCCTTAATGGCCAAGAGCAGGATCATGTTGAGCAGTTTACGAATCGGAGCCGCATCGGCCATCTCCTCAGGAGAGGCCAGATTGAAACCCCGCATTTCCCCATCTTCATCCTCCGGATTGTCAAAAGCACCGATTACATCTTCGATGCTTTCTTCCTTATCCGCGTAGAGACGGGATATCGCTTGTTCCACTTCAATCGGACTGGAAACAGCGCCGCGCACGTCGTAACCAAGGAAGTTACGGATATCGTCGAGAGCCCCCACATTCTTAGGGTCGGCCATCGCCACCGTCAGCACGTTATCCCGCAGAGAAATCGGCACGATGTTGTACAACTCGGCCATCGTCTGGGGAACCAGCTCCAGCACATTGGGAGGAATATTCGTTTCGGCCAGAGAAATGACGGGCATTCCCCACTGTTCCGCCAGGGCTTCGGTGATTTGTACTTCCGTCACCAGCCCCATGCGTTTGGCAACCTGTCCCAGCACTTCACCCGGAGACTGTTTCTGTTCTTCCAGAACGTCCCATAATTGGTCTTCAGTGATGTAACCCAGGTCAACCAGAATTTGACCGATACGTCGTTGAGCCATA
>JAGQQC010000142.1 GCA_020426395.1 Planctomycetaceae bacterium | reverse complement strand
GAGTTTCTCGACACAGTATGCGGCCAGGGCGAATGGGATCGAATCTGGGCGGAAGTGACCGAATTTCGCATCGAGAGCTATCGTCGTTATTACGAGAACCTGCCTGACGAAGAGGTACCTGAGTACTATCGAAAGTCTCGAAAGCGAGATTAATCATCAGACGTCGCTTTCAACTTCCCAATTGCCCCTTGCTTCCAGACCGATTTTTTGTACTTTGAGGCGAATGCTGGAAACGACCTTTTCGCAATATCCACAAAGTGTTGGCCGACCCAGTTCCAGCGTTGATAGGATTCGCTGCCACAATAAAAACCCCAACCTGATCTGCGTAAATCAAGCATTAGATCCAGTGTTTCCTTCTCGCCTTGAAGTTGGATGGCGAAGTTCTGACAGGCAGGCCACCGTCGGAACCTGGGACGACCGGTGTAAAAGGCTCGTGGCTCACTCGTCAATTCGCGAACGAGCTTCAGATCGTCAGCACTCAGCGGTCTTCCAGTTGCGAGGACGGTCGCCGTACTGAGATTTCCCTTTTTTTGCTCATCAATGATAAATGTCTCGCCCGATCTGGCCGACGCAAGGACTGCTCGCGTCCGCCGACCAAGAACAGATGAAATATCAAAGTCGGGAGATCCATACTCCATAAAGCCGGAATGAGGTTCAAACAACTTAAACACCTCTCAAGTATCAAATCATCAACCGCGATGACCCTGGCAGCAGCAGTTCGATACCAGATCTTTGTATTCCCCTCACTTACGGAGAATACTTCACATCGCCATCAGTATTTCCATAACGAACTAACAAGAAAAGATATTTGTTGAATTGCACCGTCAGTTTAATACCGAATCATTTTTTCGTTCTCAATCTCAATTAAGCATTCGCAGCCCGAATCCCCTTCGCCAGCTGCTTATGATACTCCCCATCCTTCATCACCGCCAGCAAATTATCCCGATCCAACAACACCTTCGGATCCGGCAACGGCGATTTCGCAACGAGTAACAAATCTGCCAGGTAACCTTCCTTAATCTGTCCCAACTCGTCGGGCAGATCCATGGCGGCTCCGCCGTGTTTGGTCATCGATAAGATGGATTCCATGGGGGTGAGGCCGCAGTGGGTGATGAGGTGGTCGAGGTCGCGGGCGTTGTCGCCGTGGGGGGTGAGGTTGAAGCCGTAGTCGCCGCCGCCCAGAATGCGGACGCCCCGTTTTTTCAGTTCGGCCAGGCCGCGGGCGGCTCCGGCCAGTTCTTCTTTGAAGCCGAGCTCTTCAACCTGCTGTTCTGTGAAGGCGCCTCGGCCTCCTTCGGCGGCGATGGCGGTGAAACCGATGTTGGGGCTGACGAAGACCCAGTCCTTGTTCTCTTCGAGCATGTCGAACGCTTCTTCATCGGCGAAGTTGGCGTGGTAGATCACCTTGATGCCATACTTGACGGCCAGCTTGACCGAGTCGGCACTGCGGGCGTGGGCACTCATCCGTTTTCCGTGGGCATGCACGACCTCGGCCACCGCAGCGACTTCCGCTTCGCTCATGACGGTCGAATGCGAGGGAGCATGCGGGACGAAGGTGTCACCGGAGATCACCAGTTTGACGATATCGACCCCTTCACGAATCAACTCGCGGGTGACCCGTCGGAAGTTTTCCGGGCCATCAATCATGATCGCCATCGAGGAGACATCGGGCATGTGCAGCGTTCGCATATCACCCAGGCCACCGGTGACCGTCAGCCAGGGAGTGGCGGCGAGCAGTCGCGGACCGGGAATGCGTCCCTCGTTGATCGCATTCCGAATCACCACATCCGTTCGCGGTTTGGCCGACGCGGCACTGATGCAACTGGTAATCCCGCAATCGAGATACAACTTCGCATTCGACATGGCGATGAGGGTCGTCTCTTCGGGCGGAATCATCCCGATTTCTTCCAGGCTGCCCGCGTTCTCGATACTCAAATGCGAATGAGACTCGATCAACCCCGACATGAGGACCGCAGTACCTCCTCCGTCAACGACGGTTGCCCCTTCTCGACTGAGCGACTGACTGGAATCGACCACCGCTGTAATTCGATTTCCCTCAACGAGCACTTCGCCCGGGAAAGGATCGGCTCCGGTGCAATCGAGAACTTGAACACCCGTAAAAAGGGTTTTGGCCATCGCGAAGACTCCTGAATCGGTATGAGCGTGGATTCAACATTGCGTTATTTCAACGGAGGTCACCGAGCAGTTTGCCGGCAGAGTGGGCCAGCATCAGCGTGTCGACCCCGGCGACGATCAATGTGTAACCTCGATCTATGAAAGGCTGCACCGCTTTGGCCGTGACACCGAAGTAACCGAGCGGCATCTTCGCCTTAAGACAAGTCTCAGTGATATGATTGATCGCCTCCACGACGGTCGGATGACCGAGTTTGCCCGTCTGTCCCAAACTGGCGGAAAGATCGTAAGGGCCGAGCAGGACCGCATCGACACCGGGAACTTTTACAATCGCCTCAATGTTTTCCACCGCCTCGGCATGTTCGGCCTGGACGACGACCGACACGCTTTCGTTGGCATTGTCGAGGTAGTCCTGGAACTTCATCCCGTAACCATGTGCCCGGGCCAAACCGACGCCGCGAGTTCCCTCGGGTGCATAGCGGGAATAGCGAACCACATCCACAGCCTGCTCTGCTGTGTTGACTTGCGGGACGATGATCCCGGCGGCACCGAGATCGAGCATTTTCTTAATCGTTGTTTCTCCGAGCGCAGGAACGCGAACCAGGCAAGCGATTTGATTGTCAACGGCTTGTAAGATGGAGAGAACTTCGGCAGTCTCCAACGGGCCATGTTCGGCATCGACGAATAACCAATCGAAACCGACGTCGGCCAGGATCTCCGCCGTCGCCGGTGTGTTCAACGTGACCATAGTACCAAGCAGAGTCTCCCCTGCCTTAAGACGGGAACGGAATTCTCTGGACATGCGTGGCTCCGTATCTTCATAACATTGATGGGATAAACGAGATGAGAGATAAAACATCGTACCAGAGATGCGAGTGACAGAAAATCAAGGTACCATTAGTGCCGTTAAAATTCTGAATGATTGAGGACATCGGAAAAACTCATGGAATATTTCATGCAGATTTATGGAACTTTGCCTCGTGCGGGGCCAGGTTCGAATGAATTGACACGTCGCGCGTATCAACTGCTGACCGACATTCCTGAATCACCCAGGATTCTCGATGTGGGTTGTGGTCCCGGTATGCAGACGGTTGAGCTGTTAAAAATCAGCAACGGTTCTGTCGTGGCTCTCGACTTGCTTCCACAGATGATCGAGAGAGTTCAAGCGGAAGCCGAACGCGCTGGGGTGTCAGACCGACTGGTTACGATCGAGCAGGACATGAGCAAAATGGATTTCCCTCCAGGAAGCTTCGATGTCATCTGGTCTGAAGGCGCGATCTACTTAATGGGCTTTGAAGCAGGGCTGAAGAAGCTCAAGCAATTCGTAAAACCGGGTGGTTATGTGGCCGTCAGTGAAGTTGTCTGGCTCAAACCCAATCCCCCCTCCGAGCTAGTCCAGTTCTGGCAGGAATACCCTGAGATCGACACCGTCGAGGCGAAACTTGGGGTCATCGAGCGTTCGGGCTATGAACTTATAGACCACTTTCTCTTTCCCCCATCTGCCTGGATGGAACATTATTACGATCCGATGGAAAAACGGATCGCCGAGAAAGCCCTGGAGTGGCGGGGCAACTCGGAAGGAGAAGCCGTTCTTAAAGAGGCGAAGCACGAAATTTCTATGTTTCAGCAGTACTCGGATTATTACAGCTACGCCTTCTTTGTAATGCGAAACCCGGTTTCAGCATGAGGTAAAAAAGAATCGTCAGCGAACATGAATGCCCAAGAAATTGAAGAACAAATTCGCAAGCAACTCGCCCTCTTGGAATCAAACATTGATGAGGAACTAACAATGATCCAACAGGGTCTCGTCCCTCCCGAACCGTTGACGGTCATCCTCAGGCTGGTGGAGGAAGGAAGAGTCCGCCTTCAGCAGGAACACGTCTGGCTTGTCTGGACCGAGCAATCTGGAATCGAGGACGGCTACCAAATCATCTACAACCCGGACAAGGATCTGTTCGGGATCACAACCACAGGTTTCCCAGGTGAAGATGGTCTTGTGCTCCTTGGGTATTGCGGTGATTTTTTGGAGAGTTTTCGGGCGTTGTAGTGAGGATAGTGTGAACACCGATTCTGGCAAATGAAATGGAAATCATTCTATAAAGAGTGGGTGTGGCTATTTTTCGACATACACAATTAGGTTCAAATTAAACTATCAGTGGATTTCAAAAACACTTTCAATAAGTTTCGTGGTCGGACAGCAACACCGTGAAGAGGAGTACCGTTGAGATGGACCACCCAAAAATCCGAAGCGATAAGGACGGCAATCTGTTCCTCAACTTTGGGGACAATGGTGAGCAAGTGGAAGTCGCTGCAATCTCTGGAAACGGATGCCGGATATTAACTGTTCGAGACGTGGGTGTTGCACGAGTCTGGGACGTTGAGTCTGGTGATTTGATATCTGAAATCCGTCCTGATTCACCTCTAACGAAACTCGAAGAGTCCTCACCGACTTTAGAACCTTTTCGGGTTTTTATTGAATCAGCGGCACTTAACTCTGATGGTACCTTTGCTCTATTAGGGCTCAACGACGACACAGCCGTGGTTTACGAAGTCGACGGGGCAGTGTTGCGATCCGTCCTGCATGAGCCGGACGAATCGCCAGGAACAAAGTTTGGCGTCATTCGAGCAGTGAGTTACTCGTCCAGTGATCTAGCCCTGGTTGGCTTCTTCCGGCGACGCGCAGGGGTCTGGTCAACCGATGGCACCGAATGCATCGCATTCTTAGATCCGGAATCAGATCAACTGGTCGGGCCCCCTTTTATACGAGATACATTAATCAGTTCTGTAGGCCTCTCCCCTGACGGTCGCTATCTCTTCACCGGAGCGGTCGACTTCACTGCGGCTATCTTCGAAATTGAGACCGGCGAGGTTGTCTTTCAGGCAATGGAGCATGCGGAAAAAATCATTGCACTCAGCGATGGACCGGCAGGTGTCGCCTGGGCAACTACAGGTGGAAGTGTTTGGACTTGCCGAGACTCTGGTAAAGCGGAGAAATGTCTTAATACCGGTGAGTATTGGAGTGAAGTCGTTTTTGATTCCAACGGAGAAAGGTTGCTTGCTCGAGGTTACGATGATCGTGTCACCGAGTGGTCCCTCAAAGGCGACCGAACGCTCCATTATGAACCATTCGGTGACTCGCATAACTGGTGGTCAGGTAAGGCTGAGACATTATTTATTGATGGGAATATAGTGCATTATCCCGACAATGAGAATCGCATCATTGTCAATAGTGGCGCTCAAACGAGGGCCATCAGTCGTGATGCGAAAATTGTTCGAGCCAAGATGACCCATAAAACTGATCTACTCGCGATCGATGGTTGGGCAGACGAAGTCGATATGTGGGATACGGCTACGGGAAATTATTTGCGATCATTTCCCTGTGAAGGTAGCAGCGGTTGTTTCGCATTTTCACCCGATGGCTCCCTATTGGCAACTGGCGAGATCGGAAATGGGGGTGGAAGGTATCCGAGATCGGTGTATGTTTACGAAACGGCCACCGGGCGGCTCCTGCATCGATTGAGTGGCCACGATTGGCAGGTCAAGACCGTCACGTTTTCTCCTGATGGAACATTACTCGCCAGCCTGAGTGATGCGCTGATTGTCTGGAAACTGGCAGACATCGAACACCCCATTCTGCATGAGAAGAACGAGGGAAAGCCTATTGATTCCATAGATGCGATTACTTTCGTTGGAACAAAGTTAATCGCATTGAAACGTGGGCAGGTTAAGATTTATGAAGAAGGTCGTGAACGATTGGTTTTTGATGCACCCTTCAGGTTCGAGACTCCATGGATCATCAGTCAGGATGAGCGTCACCTCTGCCTCGCGGGAACTCAGACGGTTTTTCGATATTCACTTGAAACCGGTGAATTGACCGATCAGATTGAAGCGGAGATACCACGATCAGAGGGACTGGTTTCGCAATCCCAGGTGAATGAGCACGAAATTCGCGCAGGTGGAAGACTCTGGCGAACGAAGTATGGTCTGTTTATACACCAAAGCGATGGACCACGCGGATGGATTCAGCCTCTAAAGTTATCTGAAGGACGCGTCGCGCTCCCATGCTCTTCCGGTGCAGTAGTCGTAGACGTCAATAAAAGCGAACCAGAACTCCTCGGCAGCATACCATTTGAAGGCACACTACGCGCCGGCCACATCGTTGATCGACAATGCCTGATGATTAACGAAAAAGGCCAGCTCTTTAAGGCCTCATACTAAATAATTGGATTTCAAGATATCCTAAAATGTCTTTTTCAACGCTGAATGCGGCCTTTCACCGTGAATGGACGGCTAATTCATTTATGCAAATATCACAGATGCTCATACGAGATTTAGATTCTGAACTATGCCCACCTACGACTATAAACTCACAACTCCCCCCGAAGAACCTCGTTCCCGAGAGCTTTGGCTCCAGCACGCTGCTGGGTTCATACTTTTCGAAGACATCAGGCAATCTGCAATGGATGAAATTGACCCCCACATCTCGGAGGAAGCGAAACAGGCTGCCCAGAAAGCGATCGACGATGCCGAGTGTTTCACTGATCGGTTTGCAACGTCAACAGCTTCCCTTCATCACCATCACTTTCCCTTTGACTGACAACTTAATGCATTCAATGAAACTCATTAACAATTCTCACTGGTCCCTCTTCCGATCCGTCCTCAGTTTGTAAGAGATATAGAATATCTTTCTTGCCGAAACGTTTTGAATCCGACCGGATCTTGATTCTGACAATGAAGGAGATACGAAAGTCGGTCAGAACATCGATACTTTCAATGTCCGCGACTGCATATTGTTCTTGGTTACCATGACTGCAAGGTTTCCAGTAATTGTCGTCCGAAGGCATCCAATATTTCTCATGAACTTCCAATTTGGCAGCCATCACATCGACCATCGGTTCATCGGGTTTATAAGGAAACTGCTTCTCAACAGCGTTCATTTCCGCCCAATAACGGAGGACGTGACCTGCAGAAACTTTTTCGTTGTGGTCTCTGATGGCGGCGTTGTCGATAATGGATTGTATCGGGTCCCAGTCAAACATGTTACCGCTTTCCCCTCTCAATACTCCAACACAAACCGCGTTGGTCGTTTAATCAACTGATAAATCATAAGCCCCAGAACAAACGCGATGAAAATTCCGAGGATGACGGAGGACCAGATGGGGCCGATTTGGTAGCCGATCCAGTTGATGAGTTGCGACATGCCTCGGCGACGACCGGTGGCGACGTAATCGGGATCGCACATGGTGGTGAAGTCGATCCAGAGTCCACCGAGTACTCCGGCAACAGTCAGGATAAATAAGTAACCCTTCATCACCGACCAGGCGTCGGCATCCTCAGTCCGTTCCTCTCCGCCCAGATACTGATTGATCGCGTAGAAGACCATCGCCTGTTCTTTGGCGGGCGAAGGGATCTTCGTTTTTTTGCCGGCCTGATCAAAAATATACAGCTGTCCCAGCCCACCCGAGAAAGTCGCTTTGGAAATGGCGTCCGGGGGAAAGAATTTTGGCTTGGCCTGCTCCATCTTGCGTAAACCAATCGAGGCTTTCTCAGGCGTCCGTTTGGCAGCCCGGACGATCTTCTTCCACAACTCTTCGTCCTTCATCTTGAGGAGCAGCACGACACCTTTTTTGGAGACATGCACGATGTGATACTTCTTGTCATCCCCAATCCCTTCGTGCCAGGCGGAAAGCGTGCCATGCGGTTCCAGAATGACATCCTCGCCGATCGGTTCTTGATCCTCTGCCATAAGTCGTCCCCATCTTGATTGAGAGTGAGCTGATCAGGATAGGGATAGAAATCACCTTCCCTTTACTGGGTTCAGTCCATGCAGACGCATCTCATCCATGCTGCACAAACCGCACCCACTGTGCCAGATGAGAACCAGGAAGTCAACGACACCCACTCGTATTTTGTGAACATATTTCAAGGCGACCAAGTACCGTATATTTCAGTCCAACCCCAGTCGCGCTCGTCCCTCGTCCGTCAACCGGTTCGAACTCCACTCGGGTGCCCAGACTTGTTCGACGACGACCTGATTAATGCCGTCGAGCTGTTCAATCCGTTCGCGGATGGGGACTGATAACGTCGGATGGACGGCGATGGAACCGTGGGTAAAGTAATCGAGGCGGGGGCGGCCGCGGTGGGGCATCGCCATGATGAGGGTGACGACGTCGTTACGGACACGAACGTCATACACCATCCCCAAGTCAACGACGTTAATATCGGCGGTGTAAAGTTGAGCGTCTTTACAGTCGCGGAGGGCTTGCCAGATTTGCTGTTTGATCTCGGACTGCTCTCCCCCCTCCCCCGGCCGAGCAAGACGGGTGGTTAAACCGGCGTCGGTTGATGAAGAAGGTCCCGGGATTTTCGATTCCATGTGGGGGTGGAGAAGAAGGGGTTTCATCAAGGCGCGACGGGTTTGTTCGATAGTCGATTTGCCGGTCTCCTCCGTATACGGGATCGAAAGGTAAGCGTTCTTCTGCTTGAGGACAGCTCCTTTGGGAAGTGTATTCACCGGGAGGGGATAACGACTCCAGAGAGGACCTCCGTGCCAGTGATAAAAGAGGGCCGGGGCACCGGTATGTTTCAACTCCGGAAGCCCGTCAGCAGAATGCTCGAGAAACAGGGCCATGAAGGAATCCTGGCTCTGTTTGTTAAAGAACCCCACGCCCCAGATATCGTTTTGATGTTCCGCATCGACATCGCCGAAACGGAGTTCTCCTTCGCGCGTCATCCACATTTTATTCCGCAGTGATAGCCCGGAGAAAACCCATTCATCATCCCGCAGTGCAGCGACGTTGAACGTCTGAATTGCTTTCATCTCGCTCGACTTCTGAAACCAGGGAAGCTTTGTATAGAACCGATATTCGACATCAATGTGAAGTCGGGCAGGTGAATAGAGAGGATGCACGGGAGAACGGGGAAACCCCCAACGTCGCACGATCGTGCAAAGCGGCCCACGAATGACTTCGTAATCGGGACATTCATCCCACAACGTGATCCGTAGTTTCTGAAAGTTATGCTCGTCGACATAATCGTGCGCCCAATCAATCCCGGGCGGTTCTCCATGCCCTTCCCCACCGGAAAATAATTCGAGCCCATGTTCGCGCATCAAGGTGAGCCGCTCAATCTGTCCATGCTGACGGGAGAGAGAAACCTTGAAATGTTTGTTCGTAATGTCGAGTGCAAACCCTTTCCCCTCCGTCACCAGGTCAGAAGGATACTCGGGCAGTTCCGCATCCGGATTACCATAGAAGACCAGATACGTTTGCTTCTCTCGCGGAGCGGAATCGACCATCCAGAGAATCTTGCAGAACCGCTCCTTACCCCGTCGTCGTTCGTGGTAAACCTGACAGGGCACTTCAATTAACCGACCATCCTCGACACGCGCAATACGGATTTCCCGGGTGAGCGAAGTGACTTGTTCATCAGGAAAACTGAGGAGAGCTTCTACCGGTTCGGAGATTCGCTGTTCCCCGGCAGTTTCTTCGATATCAACAAGCTTGCAATACGCCCACCCCTGCGCCCACTTTTTCCAAACCGGGTTGAGTGAAGCAACTGTCAGATACTCTTCGGTCGGAAGGAGCGATGTCCCAGGAATTTCTTCTTCGAGCTGCGTCTGCTTCACCGTATCGCGCAGCGAATGCGTCAGCGACCGGGCGAGGTCATAGTCATTATTCTTCCAGGCTTCTTCAAGCAGCTTCACCTTCGTCTCAAACGAATCGGTCATCGAAGCTGCGGAAGGAGGTTCCTTAGCATACAACTGACTGAGAAACAGGAAAACGAACGCTGCCGAGAGGATGGCGGTGAAGAAGCGACAATGGTTCATGGAATCCCTAACGTAACGTTGGATAAGAATTTTCGATGAATTTCGAGGCTTCCTTTCCTTCTGTTTTTTTTTGGGGAAAATCGGTACCGATGCTCCAC
>JAGQQC010000141.1 GCA_020426395.1 Planctomycetaceae bacterium | reverse complement strand
GGGACTCGGCGTCACTCGTCGGCGACAATAAACGTTCATTGCCTTCTCCTCGTTTCTTGATTCACACAAAATCGGGATTCCACAGAGAAAAACAGATTTTGAAAACTGGCTCTAAGACAGATTGCTCTTGTATGGTACCCTCAGCTCTTGTGACGACCGAGTTCAGACAACTTGCCCGCTGGATGGCCCCGATTCTCTGGGGATTCACGCTGCTGGTATTGATTCTGATTGCTGTCCGTTGCAGTCAGGGCTGGCGTCCCGAAGTGCTCACCGGCTTAATTCTTTTTGGGACGGTTTTGACCCTGAACCTGTTCGCAGGTTGGATGCATCGACTGAGCCATGATGAATGGTCGCTTGAACGAGAGTTATTCAACTCGGGCTGCACTTTATTTCCAATTGCGTTAACCGGTTTTTTTACAATCACCGCTTCATCGCCCGTCTCGGTTCTGTTTATCCTACTGGGAATCGTTCTGGCGGGAGGATGCCAAATTTTTTTGGCGGGCACTCAGGAAGAAGACTCTAGCGTCGCTTCACTTAATTCAGCAGCAACTCCGGATACCCCTGACGCACTTCTGACTTCAGAGCCATTGGCGTCCTCAACTTCCAATGCAGAAACATCAGGAGAGGCTGACGAACTAAAGGAATCATCTCCCACTTTGGAAGCGGTCATCAACGAGGAAATCACCCGCATCGATGAGCAAATCGCTGATGTCAGCTTAATTGACGAACCGGTAGATAAAATTCCGTCTGATTCGGATACCCGCATCATCGACATTCCGGAAGAAATCAATCGCCTTCCTGAATCATCACAGGAAGTGGAAGAAAGCATCCCGACACATCAGAAAAACGGGCATCCCGAAGAATTCGGTTGTACGGAAACGGACCGTTCCTATGATCTGTTTGCCGAACAGTCCGAATGGGTGGTTCAGGAATTTCGTCGCACACGTCGACCGAGTGGTTGCGAAGCGATTGAAGGTTACATGAAAGTCGATTGGCAACCGGGACAAAAACGACAGATGGTTCACGTTCCGTTTTACCCTCCCTTCGCGGGGACGCCAGAAATTTATTGCGAACAGGCAGATGAATCAGACGTACGCTTGAAAGTTGCCGAGACCCGCCGATATGGAACACGTATCGAGTTGTGCCTCGCTCATCCCGCCGAAGCTGGAGAAACGACTTGTCTGCACTTTCTGGCTTGTCTGGCCTGCGAAGAAGAAGTGGAAGAAGACATCATGGAAGAAGCAGAACTGATCAGCCAGGCCGAAGCGTCGCAAAACCAGGATGAAGAGCAGGGAGCAGCCTGAGCGAAAGCCCGCTTACCCCCTATCAACACTTCCAACATAAAGCAGCTAAACACCTATTCACACGGACAGATTGGCCCTGGATAAAGTCAAATTTCGCCTGTACCTCGAATTCTTCCCTGCTTTCGGAAGCTGCCTAACCGGAAATCGTTTTGACAACAATAAGTCATTTTCTATAATAATTCTCGATATACTAGTGGTTGGACTTATCAATTACCGGTATACTTCTAGCGCTGTAAGCTTTTTCCTAGAAGGAATTTTCGACAAAATCCGATAAACAGAACAGAGTAACTCTAATAAGGTGCGCAAAGGATTTGTGGCCGCTTGGCTGGGTAGCTAAGCTGCAAAAACGCTGCCACTCTACAGGATCGTAGTGTATGCACAGCCATCCCCACTTTCGTGCGGGTGAACTGGTAGTCGAATCCAGTTCCGCAGGATATCACTCCTCCGCCGTAAAGACCAAAACCAAACCCAAAAAACGCACAGAACAGGTCGAATCTCGGACAAAGATCAGAATTGATCCTCCAGTTTCCCGACCTGAGCCTAAAGAAGAATCCCGCCCACTTTTCAAACTGAGCGAACGTACTAATCAGTTGCTGGGTGTTCAAATCGCTGGAACAGGTTCGTATGTTCCTGACCGTGTCGTAACCAATGAAGAGTTGGAAGAAACACGCGGATTCGAGCCAGGCTGGATTGAACAACGTTCGGGTATTAAAGAACGCCGTTACGTGGCTCCCGGTCAGGCGACCTCGGATATGTGTATCCATGCTGCTCGTCGAGCCATGGCCGACGCAGGTGTCACCGCCGAAGAAGTCGACCTCGTACTCGTCGGTACTTTCACTCCCGATTACATCACTCCTTCCACCGCCTGTCTGGTACAAGATGCTCTGGGGATTGATGCCCCGGCAGTCGACTTGTCTGCAGCCTGTTCCGGCTTCATGTATGCCTTGGTAACTGGTTCGCAATACATCGCCACAGGTAACAGCCGTTGTGCCTTAATACTGGGCGCGGACACGAATAGTGTGCTCGTGAACCCCAACGATCAACGAACAGCTCCGCTGTTTGGTGACGGTGCAGGAGCTGTCATCTTGAAACCTGGTTCCAAAGAACAAGGACTGAGCTGTTACCAGCTTGGTTCTGATGGCGGAGGAAAAGAATCGTTGTATGTGCCTGCCGGAGGTTCTGCTTCCCGGATTGACCAACGACAACTGGAAGAGATGAGCCAATATCTGCTCATGGATGGCCGCACAGTCTTCAAGTGGGCCATTCAGGCGCTGACAGGGACTGTCGATCTGGTATTACGAAAACAGGGCCTCACAACTGAAGACATCACGCTCTTCATCGCACATCAGGCCAATTCCCGGATCATTTCCAAGGCAACGGAAACGCTTGGAATTCCCTCCGAGAAAGTTTTCATGAACATGCACAAATATGGAAACACTTCAGGTGGCTCGATTCCCATCGCTCTCGATGAGGCCCGTCGAGAAGGAAGATTCAAACCGGGGGATACCTTGCTCTTGAGCGGTTTCGGCGCCGGACTTTCCTGGGGAACCGCATTACTTCGCTGGTAAGCTGACTCCTGGTCAGTGCAGAAACACAACTTGAATCAAATAAAACCACGGAGAACTCCTGTTCTCCGTGTTTTTTTATGTTAACCCGAGTCGGATTTTACTTCTCAAGTTCTTCGTCGTCCTGATTTTCTCTCTGTTCTTCGGAAGCAGTTTCTTCTTGGGATGATTCCGTAGGAACAACGGGGGCATCATGTCCAGGCAGAGGGTGGGAAGTTGCCGCCATTCCAGCAAGAGGCAATCCCCGTTCTTTTCCATTCTCCGAATCAGTATAAATTTCATCGAGTGAAATGGCATCATCGGCTTTTCGCATCAGGAAATAGATAATTGTTCCTGCAGAAAAAAACAAAGAAATCCGAAACGCTTCGAATAGCCAACTCAAGGCCTCAATCCAGAAATGCAAGAAAGGCCGGGATTCTCTTACCGCTGCATAGCGGGAAATACTCTGCTGGACATCGACCTCTGCTCCCAGAACATAATTTTGTGCCAGCAGTTCAACCAGCATGATAATGCTCTCAAAAAACCAACCCGCAACCAGGAGGAGCAAGGCGACTATAAACCAGTACAGAACATATCGCAGGGGTTTACTGAAGATATAGCTAAAGGGACGACTGAAACCATCAAATCCGTCCGAACCCTCCACACTGATCGTCGCCAACATCAACGGCCAGCCTGCGACTGACCCGAGGAATAATAACGCCAGCGGCAAGGCAATCAGCCAGGGAATGAACCAGAATAAGGTCACGAGCGAATCCGCTGTCCCAAAAGGCTTCCACAGATCGACCAAACCACACAGGGAGAGGATCAACCAGACAATCATTCCGGAAAAGAGACTGATTTGAGCCGCAATAAAGACAGACTTGCCATTTTTCAAACCAAACCAGGTTGAGCTCTTCAGCGAGGCACGCGTATCTGTCACAAATTCGAGAGCAGAGAGACGACAGATACCGAGTCCCAGAAAGGCCCAGACGAAAAGAGACCAAATTAGATGGGTCCACAGGTAAGCGAGCCGGTTCCAGCTATTTCCTCCCAGTACAATTTCTCGAATAGGTTCATAAATAGAAGCCCACGGAAAAAAGAATGAGTCCGTTGAAAACCGAAATGAAAAAAGAGTTTCTTTTCGGGGAGCTTGTGTCTCTTTATCGCCCTTAAATAGTTGTGACATCGAAAAAAAAGAACTTGAAGACTTGGAATTCAAGTTGGCTTCTTCTCTGGTGTAAAATGGTGAAAGTTGCTGCAATGGTTGACCAATGACACTGGTTGGGAACATCTGATCGATGCCCCAGTGTCCATGTTGCATCAGCAATAAAGCCACGACCGCCAGACTCAGCTTACGTACGTCGAGGGCCATCCGCGGAATGCGAAGCAAGTTAAGTGCGGGGAAACGATGATAGTTATTCTGATCAGCAACTGTTCTCAATACAGCATCCATGCCCGGATCCAGTGTTTCATGAGAGAGGGAGAAAAATAGAACTATGCTGCTGATCTTAGCAAAACAGTCCTATTGATGCTCTGCTTTCCACCATTTTTTCGATACAGATTGGCTGGAAAGGGGCCTCGCGAGTTCCCTTCGATGAGGCAGGAGCATCAGAACTCGATATCAAAGCAGATTTTATCCGATAGCAGACGGAGATTGCGATTCATGCGACAGCGCGAGTTCGGTAAAGAGAAACGTTATGACTTGAACTCGATGCCTATGACATAGTAACCGGCGACTCCCTGACAGCGAACCACTTCTCCCAGAACACGAATCTGTTCATTATCACGGGTGGCTAACAGGACATTCAAGCGCTGTCCTGGTTTCAAGGGATTACTGTGGATCACACAAATCCCTCCATCAGAGATATCTTGTGTAATAACCGAGGTCGGTTTACACAGAGGACGGTTTTCCGCGCTGATGGGGACAATCATCGCTCCCATAGTAACGTGAATTCGGTCATGCCGACGCCGCTCTCTGGCGGGGGAATTTTGATTGGCAATCAATTGCCCGGTAAAGGAAGACAATTTTTTTCGGGATTGAAGGTCGCTGTCAAAAATAAAACAGACGTCGGGGCAGCCCGAATACATGTCACCTTCAAAGGAGTGCGGATCGAAATCGGAGTCACAGAAGAAATTCTTGGGATTACCAGATTCATCTAATCCTAAAGTGGACAAAGCCAGAACGCAATTTCGTCCGTATGCTTTTGCTGCCAGCAGCGCACTATCGGCTGCATCGATCAGATTGCATGGTGAGGTGTAGTTCTCTCCCCATTCCGCAACTCCGATGGTGAGGCTTAAGCTGATTTTCTCCACACCAAACTGAACAGGATATTTATTAACAGTCTCTCGTATTCGATCTGCAATAAGAACTGCCTGATCTTCTGAAGTTCTAGGTAACAGAATTGCAAATTCATCTCCACCGAATCGGCAAAGAATATCATATTTTCTTGTGCAATCTCGCATCATTTGAGCGACATGCTGAAGAGCAGCATCTCCGGCACTGTGCCCGAAAGTATCATTCACTTGCTTGAAGAAATCGAAATCGACTAACAAACAAGATAACGGAATATTCAACCGACGGCAGTTTTCGATTTCTCGTTCACAACGCTCATTTAACGTGCGCCGATTCATCAATCCTGTGAGTGGATCACGTTCGGCCAGTTCTCGTTGATTTTGAAGTCGAGACAGAATTGATTCAGCCTGACGTATTCGAGCCAATAATTCATGTTCATCGACGGGTTTTGTAAGAAAATCATCTGCTCCAGCAGACATCGCCTCTTCTAAATCGCGTGGACCATCCTTGGCCGTCGCAACCATGATATATATTTCATCCCGGTCATAAATACGCCGAATATCACGGCATAACTCAAGTCCTGTTTTACGAGGCATTTTGAGATCAGTGACGACAATCGCGGGTTTTGTTTTCTTAACCTGTTCCAAAGCTTCCACTCCATCAGTAGCGCGAATAACTTCGTACCCATGGATATCCAGCCAGGCACACATGATTTTCAGGGTAATGTCATGATCTTCAGCCACCAGGATCCGGGTTCGTACCGGCTGCAACTGCTCCGGCATCTCCCCTTGTTTTGTTAGTAATTTTGTTTGAGACATGGTTTTGTCCTGGTTACCGAGTTCTAAATATCTCTTGCTATGGAGTCATGTTTTAACGGGATAGAGAAAAGTTAAATTAATCTAAATCTGCGAACTGGATTTGAACGTTGATGACTTCTTTTTGCCTTCTAAAGAATGCATCCAGAACTTGAGGATCAAAATGAGTTCCCCGACTTTCTTCCAATATTTGAAAACATTTTTCTCGAGCATAGGCCGGTTTGTAAGATCTTTTGGAGCTGAGAGCATCGTACACGTCCGCCACTGCAGTGATTCTTCCTTCAATAGGAATATCCTCACCTGCCAGGCCGAGAGGATAACCCGTTCCATCCCATTTTTCGTGGTGTGTTAGTGCTATCGTACTCGCTAATTTCATTAAGCGCGAACCACATTCTCCGATCAGTTCCGCCCCAGTCTTTGTGTGCTGACACAACTGCCTTTCTTCATCTGTGGAGAGAGATTCGAAGATCCTTTTCCCCGCATTACAGTGCAGTTGCATTTGCTCATATTCTTCCCTGGTCAATGCCCCCGGCTTGAACAAGATTGAATCCGGAATAGCTATCTTGCCGATATCATGAAGTTTCGCTGCTTGTTCAAGCTCGAATATTTCTGATGTACTAAAACCTAATTCATCAGCGATGATCCCCGCATATTTAGAAACCCGAAGCACATGTCGTCCGGTTTCCGAGTCGCGGTATTCTGCTGCTTTGGCGAGGCACTCAATCAGGTCGATTCTTGATTTCTCAAGTGCCGCAGTTCGTTCCAGTATTTTGTGTTCGAGGCGATTCTGATACTCGAATAACTTAAGTGCGTTTCGCACACGAGGAATTAGCTCATCTGGTTCAATGGGTTTTGTAAGGAAGTCTGTGGCCCCTAACTCCAAGGCCTCTCGTTTGATTTCCCGGCTCTCAGTACTAGTCAGAACCAGTACAGGCATGTAAGTAAACCGGTCATTCGAACGTACGGCTCGCAGAATATCCAAGCCACTGAGATCGGGCATCATAATGTCCAGAATCAACAGGTCAGGAGATTCTTTTTCCAAAGTGGAAAGAACATGCAATGCATCGGTGACCGTGACAAAATTAGTGTATCCCGCATTAGACAAATAGGCTTTTGCAACTTTGATATTAACTGGAACGTCATCAACAATCATGATTGTTGAGTCAAGCTGGTCTGCAGAAGTAGCGGTCACAGGTTGCGCTTCGTTAAGAAGCCCATACTGTTCTTCCGTTATTTCTAAATTGTTCTTAAGAAGGGTCATTGCCATAATTCTCCGATGAGACATGCATTCTTATTAACACGAGACCGTTTTTTTGGTACTACCTGCAGAAATACGTTTTGCCAATCCATCCAGTTCGCTAAGTGCCTCCTGAATTCGATTCATGTCGTGCAGTTCTGCTGCATCATCCAGATTCCGTGCGGGGGCAGTCAGCATTTCGAATCCAGCCGTTCCTCCAGAACCTTTCAGCATGTGTGCGAGTTCGCCAACAGTTTGATAATCGTTTTCGCCCAGAGCTTGTCGAATTTTTTCTAATTGGAGATTCAGGAATTCGATAAACTCTTCTACGATCTCTCGAAACGCATCATGTACCACGGGCAGGGTTGAGAAAATTGGTTCATTCGAGATGGCTGGCTCGTTTTCATTCGAATTAGACAATGGTGTAGCGATAGTGCTATCAGACACTTGCTGACATCTCACACGAACCTCTTCTGGAAGTGACTGCCAGACTGTTTCGATAAGTCGCTGTTCATTCACCGGTTTTGTTAAGTAACCGGTACACCCTGCGTTCCGGCATTTGACATCATCACCTTTCATTGCATGCGCTGTCAGTGCAATGATTGGAGTTTGAATTCCCAGTTCGCGAAGTTTTTCAGCAGCCCGATATCCATCCATAACCGGCATTTGCATATCCATCAGAATAAGATCGAAATTCTGTTTCTTAGCTAACGTGACGGCGACCTGGCCATTTTCTGCCGTAGTCACATCCAAATTCGCACGCTGCAGGAGCAAGCTGATCAGTTTGCGATTTGTCTCACCATCTTCGGCCAACAGAACTTTCTGTTGGTTGAACAGGATGGAGTCACTATTACTGGCCTCAGGAAGAACGCTCACGGCATCGGTAGGCGGGGCATCCAACAGTTGAATTGCGTCCGGCGTTCCAGCAGATATTGTTATTTCGAAAGTACTACCATGCCCATAAACACTTTCAACGGTAATATCACCATCAAGAGCATTGGCCATTTTACGACTGATCGCCAATCCGAGCCCTGTTCCACCAAATCGACGCGTTACAGAATTGTCTGCCTGAACAAAAGGATCAAATATATTTGATATATTCTGGGGAGAGATTCCTATTCCCGAATCGATCACTTTGACGACCAACTCCGACTGACCTCCCTTCACGACATATCCAGCACTGATCGTAACACCGCCTGTTTCGGTAAATTTCACCGCGTTTCCAATAATGTTCGTCAGTATTTGACGATAGCGGCTGGAATCGGTGAAGATTCTTTTGGGAACTTTGCTGGTCCAAACCAGATCAAGTGAGATCCCTTTCTTCAGCGCTCTCGCTCTCAACATGGAAATGACTTCCGCCATTATATGATGCGGCGAGCAGTCACCTTTTTCGATGACCATCTGTTGGGCTTCGATCTTGGAGAGATCGAGAATGTCATTAATCAGGTTTAGAAGATGACAACCACTGGAATGAATGGTTTTCAGATAATCTTGACGAACTGTGTCATCGCAATCGTCTCCCATCTTGAGCATCAAGTCACTGAACCCCAGGATACCTGTTAACGGAGTTCGAATTTCATGACTCATATTCGCCAGGAAATAACTTTTGGCTTCACTCGCTGCCAGCGTTGCTTCATGAGCGTTTTTCAATTCCTCATGCAGGTTTTCGAGATGCTCTTCACGACGCTGAATCTGCTTTAACATCTCATTGAAATCGTTATTCAGATGTCCGATTTCGTCATCCCGAACACAGGTCAATCGAACGGAATAATCGCCGGAAGAGGAGATTGACCGGGTAGTTTTTGCCATCTCTACCACGGGTTGGATAACGGTATATTGAAGAATGCGAGCCACAATCGTTGAGATCAACATACACAATAGAAAAACACTTCCGATGATGGTGGTGATCCGGTTCAACTGAGCCTGTAACTCATCATCATTGGCTCTCAGTTGCAACCACGCTCCGCTCCCATTATTCATTTCTGCACAAACAATGAGATCACCTTCCTCTGTATAGTATTCATCAAAGGTGATATATTTTTGACCAATTGGCCCTTCGTATCCTTCACGTCGATAGCTGGCAAACTCTTCGTTATTTTTTGTGAATAGACAGGCAAAATCGATCTCTGGTTCATATTCCAATGAAGCAAGCAATTCTGTCGCAACATCTTCGCTATCAAATTCAATAGCAGATTCACAGTTTGCAGAAACCGTTTGGATCAGCGCACGCACATGTTGCAGTTGGGTTGAACGAATCATCCTGCTGTCGTTCATGCTGAATGCGACACAGGAACAAGTTAGGGGAATCCCTATTCCGATCCAGAAAAGGATGCGTACCTTGGTCGCAATAGAAGCATTTCGAAAATGATGAAGCACGGTCTGTAATCCTGCGAATACTCAAGAACAATCGAATTCAAACGGGAGTCCTGTGATCATGTTGTGCATTAGCAACATAGTTTTTATTTACAGACGATGTCCTCTCTTTTGGCCTCAGGCCCTCCCAAGTTGTGTCACTTAGTACCGATTATTCCGGTTATAAGACTTCGCATACCTTAAAACCCTCAAGCCCTTCTGTTGAACATTTCAAAGCCCCCATTCGCACGCAAACAGTGTCGTCAGGTAAACGACTCACCTACACAAATCCGGCCGTCAATGTTTCACCTCACTATCATCTGTAGTAATAATGAATGTTTTGAATAATCCTGATAATTGTTTTGGAAGATGCAAAAAGGCCTTCAAACGCTGGATAGGAAGAGCATTCTTCAGCACAAGATCCGAATAAACGGATAAACCGTCTTTGCCTACATCCATTGAGCCTGCTTCTGTGTATTGATCCATTTCTTATAGGACACACACTCACTGGATGACTTCCTCCAATGAAACCTTCCACCTTCTGGGTTAGATTTCACACTCTCAGCCTGCAG
>JAGQQC010000140.1 GCA_020426395.1 Planctomycetaceae bacterium | reverse complement strand
CGGTCATCAAGCCATGTCCAAAATTTATTCCACATGATAAAGCTCTAATTCTTTTGGGAAGGCAGGTCGCTGGTAACAAACGGTAAGAAAAGTCATCGGATCGAAATCAGATGACCACTTTGTCTTGTAATCCGAATTTGAATCGTTCGTATTCGACTTCGACCCACAGCTCGCCTCCGGCTTCACTGGCGACGACCTGACAGTTCAGTTGATCCATTCCTCGCGGGGAAGGATTGTTATATCCGGCTTTATCTAATTTCATTTTCTCTCCCTGTGCGTCGAATGCTGCTTCATGACAGGGGCAGATAAAATGACTTCCGTTGTCCGAATAATCAATCTTGCAGCCCAGATGCGGACAGACCGCAGAGTAGGCATCGACTTGCACACTTTCCGGGTTATCACTCTCCGCACTTCGGCGAATCAACCAGACTTTTCCAATGACAGCCTGCGGATAAAGCGTCCAGCCATCCTTCCGGTTACCGATAATAGGAACCTGGACCGGCTTGCCGACTTCAAGTTGGGATAGTTTTGCGACTCGTACAGCCCGGGAGCTCTGTTTGTCTTTTCGGAACAGAGGTGCGCTGATAAATCGACCAATGGGCACAATCACAACTGCCATAATGGTGGCGGCAATCGCCTGACAGAAGCAAATCAGAAGCGTACGTCGCTGCATCTTATCTCCAGCTAACAATATTCGATTCGAGACAGACAAACAGAAGGGGTTCAGATTCAAAGCGAAACATCAGTTATCAATCTGAAAGGTAATTTCCGATAGTTCACTGAAAATCTTGATTCTGAGTTGAGGGTTCTCGCAGGTAATCAGACTGACCACAAACGAGCTTTCTGGGGCAGGGGAAATACAGGAGGGTTTGCATCCTGCAGTGCTAACGTTGGTATAACAGGCAGGAACATCGACCCCAATCACAACGAAATCGATGTCAAACCAACGTCAATAATCTATTTTCGTTTCCCTTTCAGGGAAATACAACCCATTAAATGGATGTATTTGTACAAATAAATTGACCACGTCGAGAGAGTTAAAAACAGGTTGTAAAACCAGGTCAGGCAGGGGGATTTGATAACGCCAAAACAGCCTCTTTCATTGCCGCCAGTACCTTCTTGCGGGCCGCGGAGAACGGCTCATTCAGGACTGTTCCCGCTGCTTTTTTATGTCCCCCTCCGCCGAACAATTCGGCTACCCGGGAGACATCGACATCAGACCGGCTACGTAAACTGAATTTGATCGTTTTGTTCTGTTGTTCCACAGCGATAAAGGCAGCTTTCGTTCCAGCAATCCGCAGGCATTCATTCACCAGATCTTCAGTATCGATTGGCTTAGCCCCTGTCTCCGTGAAGTCTTTCCACTGAACATAGACATGAGCCAATTGGCCGTCGCAATCCAGTTCAACACGACTGAGAATTCGACCAACCAGTTTCACCCGAGCCAGACTATATTGTTCGTAAAGCTGTTGATAGAGCCAGTCCGGCTGGACCCCCAAGTCAATCAATTCCGCAATAATGCGATGGGTTTCCGACGTTGTAGAGGAAAACCGAAACCAGCCAGTATCTGTCGCGATGGCTCCATACAGCGGAACTGCCATTTCAGGCAAAAGAGAATATCCACATGCCTTAATCAATCGATAGATCAACGTGCCAGTTGCTTCCGCGAGCGGATCTTTGAATTCAATCGCTCCCAGGTTGTCTGAACTGACATGATGATCGATCACAACCTTGGTCGCCTGGCTGGATTTGAAAACGTCGGAAATCGTTCCTAATTGTTTCCAGGCACTCGTATCAACAATGAAATGCACATCGACGTTTAAGACCAAATCCCGATGTTGCTCGGGGACGTATTTCTGAACCCGATTTTCTGGATCGATAAATCTCAAATTGTCCGGCATATCGGACGAATTAATAATCGTGACTCGTTTACCCAACGACTCCAACAGCAGCGCAAGGGCCAGTTCTGACCCAAGGGCATCGAGATCGGGGCGGACATGACTAGTGATGAGAAACGATTTGTTTTGCTCAAGGATGAGTTGGAGTTTACTCCAGTCGATGGTGTTCATGTCCGGATTCTAACGATTCAAAGGTGCGGGGAAAAGCGCCGCCAACGACCCACCAGGCAACATTTCTTAACCCCCCGTTAAATTCAAGTAGAGTCATTCTCTGTTTATCAGGCATCTACCTGATGCAAGTATACATCGCGCTGGGGATAGGGGATCGTGAAACCTCGTTCGTCAAAACCGTTTTTAATTTTCTCGGTCAACTCCCAGCGAACTGGCCAGTAGTCCGCATTTGCGACCCAGGGACGAACGACAAAGTTAATACAATTATCCGCCAGTTGATCGACTGCTATTTGAGGTTTCGGATCTGAAAGAATGCGAGAGTCACTCGCAATCAGTTCTTCCAGGAAGTTTCGCACCGCTCGCAAATCGTCATCGTATCCACACCCCACAACCAGGTCGATCCGCCGGGTCGGTTTGGAAGAATAATTGACTATCACGCCGTCGGTTATATTACTATTCGGTAAGGTAATCGCTTTGTTATCTCCGGATCGCAACTTGGTGTGAAAGATGTGAATCTCTTCCACGACCCCATCCGTTCCACCCGCTTCGATAAAATCTCCAACCGCGAAGGGTTTGAAGAGAATCAGCATTACCCCGGAGGCAAAGTTCGATAACGAATCTTTCAACGCCATGCCAATTGCCAGACCTGCCGTGGCCAAAACGGCGGTGAACGACATCGTATTGATTCCGAGTTGTTCGAGCGCCGCCAGAATAATCATCGCCAGCAGGGCGATGTACATGATGTTCGTCAGGAAACTGGCCAACGTTTCATCAATCCGACTACGCTTCAAGATATTCCCAGTGATCCGTACCAAAAACAACGCTACCCAGCGTCCCACCACGAAAATTAGCAGGGCCGATACAATTCCGAGCAACAACGCGGGCCCATTTTCAAATGTGTATTGGACCAGTTCTTCCCATAATTTGGAGAGATTAAAGTTGGTGAACACAGATCGTTCTGTTTCCACTACCTGAGCGAACAGATTGAAATTCATTCTTACTTTCCTTTCCAGGGAAATGAGAATTCTTGCCGAATACTGATCAAATAAAGAGCAGGACGTAAAGCACCGCGAGCACAACCTGCATTACTGCAAACGGAAATGCCTGTCGTATAAATCCGACAAAAGTTAAGCCCAGTTTCTGCCGGTGAATGATCGTCATGGCCACGACAGTCGAAGCAGAGCCGATCGGTGTAAAGTTCCCGCCCAAATTCGAACCAAAGATCACACACCACCAGTAGGATGAAGTTGATTCGGTGTTCATCGATCCAAGAATTTTCGCGAGAACTGCCGAGAGCGGAATATTATCGGTGACGGAACTCGCGAGTGCCGAACAGACCAGTAATACCGACGAAGCAACCTGAGCAGGAGCTTGTAAGACCATCGCAATTCCCTTGCCAATCAAATCGAGGACCAGTGCGTGCTCCATCACATTGATGACGACAAATAACGCCGCAAAAAAGGCGAGCAGGTCCCAATCCATCCCGGCATAAAACTTCTCGACTTCGTGCTTGTAAGCGAGCAACATACAACCAGCGAAGAAAAGGGCGATGAAACCCATTCCCAATTTATCAATGTCCCACGGGAGGGCGGACTGCCCCGCCAAAGTGAAGATAAACAACGAAAGCACCGAAATAGAAAACCAGAAAAAACGATTACTGGAGACACCTTCATTCTCATCGAAGGACCGAATTAACTCGGCGGCCGATTCTTTTTCCTGTTCGGTGGAAAGAGAATGAATTTTGAATTTCCAGCGAGCCAGAAACAAAGTTGCAAATGTCGCCACAACAACAAATGGGGCCGCCTTCAAGAAGAACGTGGCGAACGAAATCCCGGCAATTTTTCCGACGATGATGTTGGGAACAGAACTGATTAAGGTGAGTAAGCCCCCCACATTAGTCAGCAACCCTTCCGTGAGTAGAAACCCGAGCAACAAATCGGTCCGGTTCAATTTTTTCAGCGAGACCGTCGTCATACTTCCGTTGATGATCATCGCGGTCACATTATTGAGTACCGCCGAAAACCCCACCGTTAACAGCCCGTAGAAAACCAGCAGTCGCCAGGGATCGCCTCCGGATGTTTTCGTCAGTTTGATTGCCATCCAACTGAAAACCCCCGATTTACTCGTTACCTCGACGAATAAACTCGCCCCCAAAATAATGGTGATGACGCCCCAATCGATCGCGGGGATATACACGGGAAGATCAATCTCATGTCCGTTGGGCAAAACAATCTTTCCAAAAGGAACCAACTTTTCCCCCAGAAAATAAGAAATGATGGTTTCGGTAATCAGACAGAAGCCCGCAAATGTCCCCACAATGATTGATTTCTTGGCATGAATTTTCTCCTCGAATGCGAGGGCCAAAATCATGGCAACGAGAACAATGGTGAAGAATCCAGTCACCCAGACGGGAACTTCTGGCGTGTGGTGCTGGTCCGTTTCAGCCAAAAGAAGAACATGGCTTAGAAACGTAGCAACAGGGGACTCAATCAACATTGAATTCATGAGGTCTGTCTCTTCTATCAGATTCAGAAGTGGTGAATTACAAAACGAAACAGGTATAGATGAGGAAGAAGCGAGCGGACAATCAAACAACCTACTCGAACAAACGACCTACACGAGCAGTAGCGGAAGTTCCTGAAGCTCGACACTGAGAGAGTAGGCGAGCCCATGCATCGCCAATTGGTCGTCATCTTTGGTATTCATAACCAGGAGATCGACATTCTGCTCGTCGATCAGACTTTGAATGTCGCGCAATCGGTGACCTCTGCGGGCGATGGAATAGACCATCAATTGATCGCGAGCTGATTTTATCGCCTCTTCACAACTCTGTTGATAATCAAGCGCATCTTGCAGCAACTGGTGGTCAATCTGTTCGCGAGCGATGGAGGAATCGATTTCCGGTATTTGTTCGATCACCTGCATGTAGCGTTCAAAAACAATGTCATCTTCGATATGCACCAGAAATAACTGCCCGCCGGCGGGGGCACAAGCAGCACCATAATTCACTAATCGATGATCACCGGCAATCTGCTCTGTGACCACCATGACATCCTCACAGCGCATCTCCGCCAACGATTTTGGAGCGACCGCGGAGCCTGGCATCAGCAAGACTGGCGCAGGAACTGTCTGGGTGAGCACATCGATATAAACGCCCAGCGAGTGCTGTGGAATGTGTTCTTTTTCGCGGAGATGACGAAAAGTAATAATCAAATCGACCGATTTACTGCGGAGCAAATCGAGTAACTCGACTACGTTCTGAAAATCATTTTCTCCCAGCAGGAAGAACTCGCTTTTTGAACTGAGCATCGGAAGATACTGAATCACTTCCTGCTTGAGTTGCTCCTGCTGCTCAGAGCCATAATCGGTGATGAGCGCCACTCGATTCCACTGGGGAGGATGAAACTCAAAAGTCGCCTTATCTGCCCGGCGAAAAATGGATTCGAATTCGTCAATATGATCCATGATATCAGCACACCTCCTGTGAATAGCGACGCCACTCCAATTGTTGATAATCTGGCTTTCCTGCCGTAGAAAGCGATTGATATCGACCAGATGGGCGCCCGTTCTGTTGCTTCGACTTGGTTATAGCATCTTCACTCCCGCTTACAAAGCGTATCCCGAAATCCAGGGAGGGCGATTGTGGAGATTCCAGCGTCCGTTTTCTATACTTCAGGTATAGGGACTCATTCTCCTGCAGTATGTGTGCAGGTAACAACGCCCTATTGATGAGCTTTTCTCAGTATCTCACCAGAAGGATAACCACCGTGAATCGTCCGCCAATGCCCTCTCATCAGGACCTGCCCGACCCCACCCGTCTTATGAGCGACGGTTGGCATTGTCTGCATTTATATTACCGCATTAATCAACAAGCATTGAGCACGCTGAGTGAATCCCAACTGGAGACCGGGCGGAAAGAGTTCGCCGAGATTCTCGATTCTGAACGAGAAGGAGCCCCAGAGCGGCTGCAATGCTTTGCCGTTACGGGACACCGGGCAGACTGGGGACTGATGGCAATGGATCCGGATCCTCTTAAAATCGACTCCGTCGCACAGGCGATTCGCTCCTCCTCACTGGGAACGATTTTTGAACCGACTTATTCGTTCGTTTCCATCAGTGAAATTTCGGAATATGTTCCGACTCTGGAACAATATGCGGATCGACTTAAACATGAAGGGGCTTCTCCTGAAGACCCTGCGTTTCGCGCCAAAGTTGCAGCCTATGAAAAACGGCTGCCAGTCATGAATCAACAGCGGCTCTACCCCGATTTCCCTGCCTGGCCGATCATTTGTTTTTATCCCATGAATAAATCTCGAAATCCCATGGCCAACTGGTTTATGGAACCCTTCAGCAGCCGCTCGGAAATGATGTCCGAGCACGCCACGTCTGGAATCAAGTTTGCGGGAAAAGTCAGCCAACTGATCACCGCCTCGACCGGCTACGATGACTGGGAATGGGGAGTCACTCTCTGGGCACGTGCCCCGGAATATATCAAGGACATTGTCTACACGATGCGATTTGACAAAGCCTCTGCCAAGTATGCGGAATTTGGGTCGTTTTACATCGGTTACATACTGTCTCCCGCGGACATTCTCGAGCATCTTCACATTTGAAAATCATTCGCCTAACAAATACAACAGGCTCGTTGATTCAAGGTGAACCAACGAGCCTGTTCGCTTTCAACTATTTTGTATTATCAACTATTTGATAAATCGGTAATTCCGATTGTTTTTATCGAAATCCGCATCGGCCAAGCGGCGCGAATAGCTGATATTTGTGTAGGCATAATTTTCAATCAAAGTGGATGCATCCAGATTGGTCTCATCTGGAGTATCAACCTGTTCCTGCCAGGCAAAATTTTTCACCGCGACGGGAATCCCAAGTTCTTTTTCGATTGTAATGATCGACTTTCGATATTCGTGAACTGGCCGATGCTCGATGTACTCGACAATGAATTCGAAGCATTCGCGTTTGTCAAAAGTCACTCCATCCACGATCCAGCAATTCAGGTTTTCCAGATTCTGTAAATCATTTTCACGGAATTCGAGTGCCTTTTTGATTAGATTCTTGATCCCGATTTCGGTAATGGGATGACGAGACTCTTTCATCGCCAGATCACCGTGGGGATTCAAGTTCAAGGCCGGCAGAAATCGTCCGCGAACTCCTCCGACGCGAACGACCATGTCTCCTTGATTTTCACCGTCAACGTATAACAGTTCGCGGCCCTTGTCTCCGTTTAACCATTTCATATAGACACTGAATGGTTCGTGCCGAATTTTTAAGTTAATCAAACTGGGCTCGATTATGCTTCCCGCAATTCGTTCCTGTTTGATAAATGTGGCTGAGTAATCGGGAATTCCCTGAAGGTTTTCGAGTCCATCTTCCAGAATGGATGTCGTAATTTTGATTGCATCCTCACCATCACAGGACTTCAAACGGGATAGAGCCGTGCCTGTTTCGTTACTATCAACTTCATCCACGATCGAGGCAGAAGCTTGGGGAGCGTCGTTTGCTTTTTTAATGTCTGGAACTGCATCTGCAATCATCGCCGTTTGGATTTCGGCGGGACGTTCATTAAATTCTTCTGCCTGTACCCGCTTCATGAAGCCTGAACTGACATTCGTAAACGATCTAAACTCGGCTAAATCAACTTCATCAAGCTGAGCGGCCGACGGATCGTATCCACGGGGAATGGGATCGAAATTCAAATACAGGACGGCAATACCGGAAAGGGCAAACATTCCGGCCAATAAATTGTGTCTTTTGAAAGATGACTTAGCCTTTTGGCATTGAGAACATGTCATACAGCGCTCCCGGGTTAAAATCGCAGGATTAAGAGGAGTCTTCCCGGTTAGATTGAAAACGGGATAGCTCGAACTCCGTTTCTGCTCTCTTGGCCCGTGAATTAATAAAGTCTGGTTGCGACCAATCCTTTGGTTCAGAAATGTCCAGCGTCCTGCTCAGAACGACTGCCTCAATAGGGGGGATGCTCAGTGGCAGAGTGCTGGTTCCTGAAATTTCGTCTTTTCAGTTGACCGGACATAAAAAAAAGCGGCCCTCTCTCAAGAGAGGCCGCAAAAACAGTCCGCGGCTCCGTATCAGCCGATTAGCTCGGAATGGCACCGTGGTCAAAATAATCGTCAAGGCTTACCAAACTTGCCTCAATCGCCGCTGTAATACTGAGTACAGGAAAAAAGTCCGCTACTCTCCTTCCGCATTCTTTTCTTCAGGCGTGTTTTTTGACTCTTCCGCAGCAGGTTCCTTAACCGGAATTATTTCAATAATCACTTCTGTTCCGAGAGGAGGGATCCGTTCTGTGAACGGTTCAAATAGGAGGTTATCCGTTCCCTGTGAACTACTTTCGATTCCGACATCAACCATGGCCGTGGGCATATTTGCGACACAGATTAAGCAGCCATCTTCTGCCAGATAAATTTGTTTTTTGGTCTCTTCGTCCTCGACGAATCGGCTGCCCGTAAAGATGTACCCGGTGTCCATCACCCTTGGCTGGCTCTCTTTATAAAACTTGTCGATCGCCTGTTGATATTTTTCATTCGCGGATAACTTTTTCAGTTCGTCCCGTTTCTTTTTGCTCATATGCCCAAACCAAAACAACTCCTTGCTGAACGTGTCGTATCGCAGATCTCCCTCACCATTATCTGGGAGAACTAACCCCTTGGGATAGGGATCGACCACTTCGTAGTAGTAACGATCGACAACATACCGAATCCACTCTTGTGAATCCGATTTCTGCTGTTTTCCATTCTCATCCGTCCAAATAACATTGATCTTCACTTTCGGCCCATCGGCAGGAACAAATTTGGGGTAATACCTCACGGGTCTACCCGGCTCCACTCCTAACGCCAATAATCCACCGTGAACGATATAGGACCGCGCAGTCGTAACAAGAATGGACTCATGCTCTTTTGTGTCTTTCAGGCAACACAGCATCTCCAGTAAACCTCGCCTTAACACGACTTTGCTTCTTACGAGCAGACGATTTCCTTTTCGATCAATATAAACGGTTTCTTCTTTATTGAGTGGCACCAAACCGGTGGTGTCGAGATCGACAGTCGTGGGAACGACTTTCTTTTCATCAGGCTCTGCTGCACGTAGTTCTTCCCTCTCCACCAAATAAGCAGTAAGCAGAAAAGCAACCCATAAGAAGACCGTTTTCCGAAAGGGGTGATACATGACTCTGTTTCATCCTGATGAAATGAACGCTAAATATTAATTTTTTAAGTGATCCTAAAACCCTCTGATGGGTCAATTCGTCCCTTATTTTGCAGATTCAACAATAGCAACAACCGGGTTTTAGGAAAGGTTCAAGTTACGGCCCTAGGTCTTCTTCAGTTTATCCTGAAACTGATAATCTACGAATCAGAAAATGTTTCCAGTACACGGGAAAAAGCTCCAAAGCTGCCTTGATCAAACAATACAATAACTACCCGGCCCGGTACTTGATGCTCAACGATGAATTGATGAATTGTCTTTAACATTGTCTCCGCAGCGAGATCAACAGGATAGCGATAAACTCCGGTGCTGATTGCGGGAAAAGCGATTGACTGACAATTGTGTTCCCGGGCCAGCTCAAGACAACTTAAACAGGCAGAGGCCAGTAATTCCTCCTCATCCAGTCCTCCCCCTCGCCAGACAGGACCCACTGCATGGAAAATGTACTCCGCCGGCATATTTCCAGCACGGGTAGCCACTGCCGAACCAGTAGGACACCCCTCCGGATACAACCGTTTTGTCTCCTGTATTAATCCAGGTCCAGCCGCCCGATGAATCGCTCCATCAACACCACCTCCGCCAGCCAGATGCGAATTTGCCGCATTGACGACTGCGTCTACTTTAACCTGGGTGATGTCTCCCTGAATCAATTCAATGAGACAAGCCTGAAACTGCATCAACATAGGAGTTTCTCTTCTTCGCCAACCTTCCGATTTTCGGCCACAATCTGATTTCGCTAGGGAATCCCTACCTGATTTTCTGTAACATACCGTTTACGAACTAGAACAAATCCCCTACAAAATTAAAAAAACATAAAACACTTCGATTCGTTCTCTCTCTCCCCCCTAAA
>JAGQQC010000013.1 GCA_020426395.1 Planctomycetaceae bacterium | reverse complement strand
TGCTGCTGATCATCTCGGAAACCTCGGCCCTGTTCGCAGGGGAACCAGAAACGATCACAGCACCTGATAAGAGCACAACAGAAGCAAAGAAAGCTCAGCCAAAACCGGGCGAGGAATCTTCAACGGTTACACAACCTCTGCACACTCTATTGAAAACGATTGAGGAGCAGGAGGAACAACTTTGGCAAGCGGCGCTCGATATCTGGAAGTGGGCCGAACCGGGTTATCAAGAAACCAAATCGTCCGCCCGGTTACAGGGACTTCTTCGGGACGCGGAATTTGAAATCACTCCCAATCTGGCTGAAATTCCCACCGCATTCATGGCCGAATATGGTTCAGGAAAGCCAGTGATTGCCATTTTAGGGGAATATGATGCGCTACCTGGTCTTGCTCAAGATGCGGTCCCTTATCGTTCAACAGAAAATGAACGGGCGTATGGCCATGGTTGCGGACATCATTTGTTCGGAGTCGCTTCTGCGGGAGCGGCGATTGCTATCGCCCGGGAATTAAAGGAAGGAGCGATCCAGGGGACGATCCGTTACTACGGTTGTCCTGCGGAAGAGGGAGGTTCGGCCAAGGCGTTTCTCGTGCAGGCAGGGCTGTTTCAGGATTGCGATGCGGTTCTGCACTGGCATCCCAGTAACCGAAACGCGGCTGGTGCGCGTTCCTCATTGGCTCGAATCGCGGTGAAATTTCGATTCAAGGGATCGGCCGCTCATGCCGCCGGCGCCCCTTCCGAAGGTCGCTCCGCACTCGATGCCGTTGCACTCACAAACCACGCCGCAGAGCTTTTACGGGAGCATATTCCTGAATCGGCCCGTATCCACTACGTCATCACTGTGGGGGGGGAGGCTCCTAATATTGTGCCCGAAATTGCGGAAGTCTATTACTATGTCCGGCATCCCGATGTGGATGTCGTTCAAAAACTTTACGATCGACTGTTATTGTGCGCGAAAGGAGGAGCACTGGCCACGGAAACGAAGCTGGAGGTCCTTCACCAGGGAGGCGTGCTCAGTCTACTTCCCAATCTGACTTTATCTGATGTTGTCAGTAAACACCTGCGTAAGCTGAATGATCTTGAATACACAGAAGAAGAACAGTTGTTCGCAGTAAAGCTACAGGAGACCTTACTCGAGAAACAATCGATCAGCGATATCCGAGAAATTTATGATCTGGACGGTGTCACGGGAAATGGCTCGACCGATGTCGGAGATGTCTCCTGGGTCGTTCCTACAGCCGGCTTCAATACGGCTTGCTGGGTTCCGGGAACACCCGCCCATTCCTGGCAAGCGACGGCTTGTGGAGGAACCAGTATCGCACGTAAAGGAATGCTCCTGGCAATGAAAACATTAGCCACTTCAGCCTGGGAGCTCTATAAAACTCCGGAACTCTTAACTTCCGCCCGGCAGGAGTTCAAAGAACGGACAGCCCGGCACGGATACCAGACTTTAATGCAACCTGACCAGAAACCACCGCTCAGCTATAGAAACGTTCCTTAACCTACGAGTCTGTCGGTCGTCTTGGATAGCAAGCCGTTTAGTACGTTTTCAACTGTTCTGGTTTGAGGTGGGAGGAACCTTGCCATCCCGTACTGAATCCCACCAACTCCGCCATAGAACCTCGTTGTACTGGAAATTCTGGTCGGTCAATGTTTTCAAGGCGGAAAGGACCTCGGGGTTTCGCTCCTCCTTCTTAACATTCACGAGCTTGGTCTGCGGAGGAGGTTGCATATTCAAATTGTTCGAATTATCGACAATGACTCCGAATGGTAGCTGACCGGTCCGTAACTGATATTCAATCTCGGGGGGAAGCAATGGTCCTGGATTTCCAACGGAATAAGTTTGTCTCTGTACAGGAACTGAAACTTGCTCCGTATGGGTCGTAACCAGGGCGTCAATCAGATAGGGGACGACGCGTACATCTCCAATTTCTCCGAGAAAGGCTGCGGAACGTCGCACAACGATATTTTGGGGATGATTTAACTGACGTACATATTGAGCTGTCACAAATTCCAGCTTTTCCGGCGGCAGGTTGTTGAAAGCACTTTTGCGAACTTGCAAACTGTTATCGAGCAGCGAAAGTTCGATTAGCTTTAGAACTGCTTGTTCGGCATCAATCTGTGGAAGAATTTCAGCGAGTAACAGTCGATAGTCTACATCGGGTTGCTGTTGCAGATACTTCTCCAAAGCTGGTAAAGCATCGACCGAGTTAATCGACCGAAATTCGACAATTGCTTTTTGGCGGTTAGTGGCTGATCGATGAGTTAACCAACCGTGCCACAACTTGACTTTCTTCCACCATTCTTCCCGCCGTTCGCGAGCTGCGGCGAGATCATCGATCATTTCCTTTTCGCGTTCCGTGATGTATTTCCCGCGGTATTTGACCATTCCGCGCGATTCCATCAACTCTTCTCGTTCCTGTTTTCGAACTTCGATATCCGCTTTCGTCAGCATCTGTTGTGCGGCAATGTGACTGGAATCCAACCCTAGAATTGCTTCCAATTCCGTTTTCCATTGGGAGTACAATTCCTGCTTTCGGCACCATTCCGCCAGCTCCCAATGCGACTCAACCGTTTGGGGAATACTGGCCGCTTTGACTTCGTATTCTTCGGCGTTTATCGGCTGGTAAATAATATCATCCACTTCCACTGCCGAAACGGTGACCAGGTTCCCCGCCAGTGTACGAATCTGAAAGAAGTCGGGCTGCTGCTCCTCTTCTACTTCTACGGGAACCTCTCCCTCTTCTTCCTCGGAACCTTGCTTCTCAAACAGGCCACGAATCTTGCCCCCATTCGTCAAAACGAGGTGATCTGCCTGCGCGGCCTGGCCAAGCCCGAAGCTGATCCCGAGTCCAAGCAAGAGAATTCTATGGTGCAACCTGAAAAATATATTCATTGGTACACTATCATTAAAAGTTAATAGATAACGACTCTTCAAATTCTAGGGCATCTTCTTCGTCGAATTCAACAACAGTCTTTTCTCCAACCATTTTTCTGCTGTTTTTCGTCGTAAAAGTGGTCATGATTGAATCAGGGAGAGAAAATCAGGTTTACTCCCTCTGGCCACTGCTTACCTTGGACCGGTAAGATAATTTGAGTAAAACAGGGTAAGTAGCGGTGTCAACAAAACAATAAGACCAAAATCACCTGATCCAGATCCGTCAAAGCGGTTTCGATTCAACACTGTTTATCCCATTCACTATTCCGGCTGTGCAGAAAGGAGTTCTGTTCAGGACAGGTTCATTTACAGCAAGACGATGTTCGCCTTAACGTTACATCGTCCCAAATTCGAATGAAATCCCAGAGGTTTCCTATGCTGATGCGAACGTTCCTCGTTGTCTGTTGCTTGAGCTCCCTATTTTTGGTTGATTCTGCATCAGCTCAACTGGGTAATACAGGTACGAAAAGTGCCCTTCCCACAAAGAAACTCCTCTCGCGATATGCCTTGGAGCGAGGATGGTGGAGTCACGCCGTAATCGACCAGCGGGGTGATGAAGTCAAATACATGACGATTGACGATGCTCTGGTTTTCGTCCAGTCAAAACAGGGAAACATTACTGCCTTGGATATCCAGACCGGAAAACAGGTTTGGTATTACAAGTATGGCCGGTTTAATGAATACTCTTCCAAAATCGTTGCAGATAAAGACAGTGTCTACTTCATCAGCGGGGTGCATTTGATCGCGCTCGATCGTTTCACTGGAAACGAAAAATGGATGTTGCGACTGCCGGGAGCCATCACCTCTGAAATCCTGATCGACGATACTCAAATTTACTTTGGCGATATTACCGGTATGTTTTACGCCATCGATTTGGAACGGACCAATGAATTTGCCAAACGAGGGGAACTCCCCCGGTCCTCTTTCGATACGGTGAACTGGCGTTATCGCTCTGCTGATGCCGTCAAGTTTTCTCCCGTGCGTGTGGAGGAAGAAGTCATCTTCGTCAGTGAGGATGGTACGATGTATGGTCTCGCTCGAAGTGACAAGAAACAGTTCATGCATTTCGAAGGGGACTCTCCAGTCGTAGCCCCCCTCAGCACCAAGGGACAGAATTTGTTCCTCTCCGTTGCCGATCCCAGCTTTCGCCTGGATAAACGAATCTTCTGCTTGAATGAAAGAACTGGGCAGACCATCTGGCAGCGCGTGCTTACGCAACCTGTGCTTCAACGAATGATTGTCATCAAAGATAACCTGTTCGTGGTCCCCGCTCGTCAGGGATTAATGATGCTGGATACGGAATCTGGTCAGAAGTTTTGGCAAAACCGAGAGGCGGTCCGCTTCATCGCCTTGACGAATTCCTTCGTCATCGCTGAAGACGATTTAGACTATATCCTTATTCTTGACCGGAATAATGGGAAAACTCTCGGCCGATTACCTCTAAGAAGCTTCCCAATCCGTTACCAGAATGAATATACGGATCGGATCTATCTGGCATCAAAAGATGGCTTCATCGTCTCTCTGAATGAAGAAGGCTCGGACTTCCCGACGTTTTTCCGAAACCTGGAAGAACAGCCCATCGAACCGGAGATGGCTGTGCCTGGCCAGTCTGAACAGGAAGAAGGAGGAAGCCGGTTGGAACCTGAGATGCAGGAAGAGAAAACCGATGATGCGGGTGATTCCGATCTTCTTTCTCCGGACAAACCTGTTCCTCCCGAAAAACCGCCCGCAGATAAAGACGATAATGATGGCGGATTCTTCAACCTCTTTAACCGTTAACATCCGGGCTGCTGGATGCTGTTGGCAGACTATCGAAACAGCCAACTATCAATCCGTCGAGAGTTCTGTGAGCTTCCTGTAGCTTCAGTTCCCCAGCTTAAAGGCCGTTGTTCAACAGTTGCTGGCTGAGCACCCGAGATCGGTTGAAGCCTGCCCTGGTTTGCTCCCAATTCATATTCGTAACCCAACTGTTGATGTTGCGGCACCATTCGGGCAGCGGGACCGGCAGGACGTTCCGCAGGGACTGGCGTTGGCTGACTTGTTGCCGGAGGGTTAGGAGCAAGAGGGGTTGGCACCGCTTCACTCTGTGGGGCGGGAGATACTGGTTGCGACAAGGTGGAAGGCGCGGAGCCAGCAGAGCAGCCGGTGCCACATTGCCCCGGTGCAATCAACTGTCCTCCTGGACGGTTGCAGCAACTTGATTGGTTACAAATTTCGTATTCGATTTCCCCCCGGGAACGATTTTCACAGCAGGTAACTCCTGCACCGCTTCCACATAAACATCCGCAACCGTTATCAAGAGTTGACTCGATAAAATCCTGTCGGCTGCGGACGTGGTTGCAATGCTGAACTCCCTTCATGAAAGCATGTTGTACCCCGGAATGATATCCGGAATACCATTCCTCCACCTTGGCAGCTCCTTCCGGACAGCGATATTTTTCTTTCCAGTATTTCGACGGAGGAACAGGAGGCAGAACGCCCTTTCCACCTTCGGCAATATCTTCAAATGCCTGCTCGAAGCCATCTTCATAGTCACCAGAAAAAGTACAATTCGTGGAGCTGCGTAATTCCTTGAGTGTTTTTCTGGCCAAACGATCGGCAGCGCCATTCACACAGGGCATGCAACAACTTTCGTAGGTTGCACAGTTAGTTTCCGCTGGACAGGATGGACATCCCTGCATGGTGATCGGTGCGCCGGAGAGGGTATGCGCTGTTGTCTGACAACCTGATTGGCAGAACAGGATCGTAAAAAGAAATCCGGCAGCCAGGCAGTGGCATGAAAAGCTTTGCATGATGACCGTTTCATCCTTGAAAGCGGATTGGAACTTGAGTTTCTCACTGATTCCCACAATAGGGAGATGACTCAGCTACTTTGAAACCCAGCAGGTTTGATAGAAGTTATGACGCGAAGCGACTGGAAGCGCTGCTCGCTATCCAGGGAACCCTCTACTCGTTACTTCTTCCATGAAGAGAGCAGAAGACTTCTTTCTCTTTATCGACGGGGTCTCTGTAGAAGTAGACAGTTTTCAATCGAGTGAGGCTCAGACCGGTCAGGCAACCAGGAATAACCACGCAGTCTTGGCAGACTTTGACGATCAGCAAAAGCTGACAGGCAAATCCTTTCAGAACCAGCTCTCAAAATAGCACTTAGCTGCTGGCGAGATATTCTTTCAGCGTGCGAATAACCTGGGCCGCCCGTTTCTGAAAGTTGTCCACAGACTTTGGTTTGACGACAGGTGTAATCGTCACTTTGATTTCAGCCACATTCTGGGCTCCCTGTTTGCGACGTTGCTTGTCAAACTCCATTAACAACTCGACCGGCTGGCGATCGAACGTCTTTCCCCAAGCCGTCAGTAAGCCAGAGCGACCAACCTGCATGAGCACTCGCTCTGATTCAACTTCTTTCAGTACAGCATGATTGGCTTCGAGAAATGCTTTTAGTTTGTAAATGATCATGTCCGAACTAGTACAGGCTGTTAGCGTCTGTTCATATTCAAACGAACTAATACTCTGTTTCGCCTCATCCTGTTTTTTCACCAAGTCCTGAGTCTGTTCCTGACGAGTGAGCGAACAAACCTTGTTTCGACCAGTTTCTTTTGCGTGATAAAGCGCTTTATCGGCCCGACGCACAACGTCGGATACGACATCGTTTCGCTCAATCTGGGCCACTCCAAACGAAGAGGTCACCGCTGCATGGGGTAACCCTCCAATGGAAGCATGTTGAATCGCCAATCGGAACCGATTCGCTTTTTGTACGGCCATGTCGAGGTCCGTATTCGGACAAAGAACAACGAATTCCTCTCCGCCATAGCGGCCGACGATTTCCCCGGAATAAGTTTCCGTTTCCAGTAATCGAGACAAGTCAATCAACACCCGGTCCCCGACGGCATGTCCGTGCGAGTCGTTGATCGATTTGAAATAATCCACATCGAGGAGAATCGCACTGAAAGTTTCTTTCTCCCCTTTTTTCTGAAATCCTTCATGCATTTTCTGTAAGCAGCGTTCGAGTTCTCCCCGGTTGGGAATCTTGGTCAGAGCATCTCGTGTCGCAGCCAGCTTCAGTTGCTGCATCTCATCCCCATCCCCTTTAAGGACACTCTCCTGGTTGAACAGGATCTCCAGAACTCCCAACACCTGATTTTTCTCATTCAGGATGGGAATCGATTGAACTTCATACTCATTCATTTGCTCGTTTTCGTTCAAACGGTAATAAGTACTGAGAACCGATTTTTTACTGGAGTGTGCAAGCAACAGCGCCTGCTGTTCCAGACCGATCAGTTTTCGTTTTTCATTGAAGTAAGAAAGTAGTTCCGGTTTCCAGTCAGAATGGATCAAATCGTTAGCAGCTTTTCCAGTAATCTGCTGCATCCCCTGACTCCACATCAGGATGTCCAGTTTGTGATTGACAAGATAAAACCCGCTATAATGCTCGTCCAGAGAAACCAGATACTGCATGATCTGATGAATATTTCGTTCTGCTAGAACCGTTTCGAGTCGGTCATCAACAGGCTCATTTGCCAAGCCCTGATTAACTTCTCCCTCATACATCATTCGGGGAGCGGCATCTTTATCAATCCAGTGTTGTAAAGCAGAAACGACAGAACTATCAAATCGAGCAGGCGATTGTTCCAACAGAATCTGCATGACATCCTCATGCGATTTACCTGATCGATAAACCTGATTACACCGCAATGAATCGTAGGCATCGGCCACGGCCAAAATGCGTGCTCCGATGCTGGTTCCATACTGAGAAACATTCTGGATTCGGTTTTTCATGATCTGGGCCCGTTCGGATTCGATGATCATAGTGATAATCGAAAGTGGAACCCGACAGGCATGGAGCAGACAACTGGCGTTGAACAGGTTCCGGCTCATAATCTCCCGTTCGATCGAATTCAATCGACCCGGCTTATTCAGAATATGTTGCGGAACGGAAATCTTGCCAAAATCGTGCAATAAGGCGGCAACTTCGAGTTCTCGTAGCTGAGACTCGCTCCAACCCAGTTTGTCGCCAATACCAGTGGCAATCAAAGCCACACGCTGACTATGTGAATAAATGTAAGGATCATACGATTTCAAAGCCGCAAGCAAAATTCGCAATAGCGATTTGGATACTTCGTAATCTTCGGATTTCTCTGACGGTTTTTGATCGTCTCCAATCCCCAGGTTACGCCCTGCCGCACGGTCAAATCCGGGAGCCCCCATTGCGGCCAACCGAAACAGTGTGACCAACTCTGAGGAGGTTCCGGAACGTCGGACGGCGACATGCGCGTTCATGTCCGTCAACTGAACTTCGGGAGAAAGCTCGGAATCGGAAGAAACGAATGACGCTTGGGCTCGTTGACTCAACATGGGGATTGCCTCATCGAGAAGCCTGTGGCTCACCGATGCTTTCCTGGAGGGAGATTAATTGTTTTACCGAAGTTGGACTCACAGGTTCCGTCAAATCGGCTTTCATACCGAGGGAAAGCGATAGACAGACTGGGTATGGAAAACTAGCTTCCCCAGAACCGCTGTCAAATTATCCGACCTGAAGGGTTTTAATCTCTAGAGTAAGTCTAAACCGGTTCTACCGATTATGAGGTTTGGCCTGTCCCGGTTCCAGAGAGCTCTTTGCCCTGACGGGGATTCCAGCGGAATCGACAGCCTGTAACAACAACCGCCGAGGACCTCTTATCCCACTCAACCAGGCCTCTAACTAAGCAAAAAAAATCTGGGCCGGAAAGGCATTTTCGTTTTCAGGATTCGTATTTTTTCAGGCGGCTGTAAAATGTGCTGCGAGGCATCCCTAATAGTCGCGCGGCACTCGCTTTGTTCCCGCCTGCCTGCTCCAACGCCTGCAACAGCATATCTCGCTCCTGATGCTCAGCCAGTTCTTTTGCCTGAGGCCACAGAGAACTACTCCGGTTTCCATTTTCAACAATACTTGCTGAGACAGCCCGTCTAGCGAAGTCAGTCGATTCCCTTGGAACAGAAAAGGAGTTACGCGAGAAGGAATTCTGCTGAAGTACACGGGGAAGATCTTTGAGTAAAATCTTCTCGGAATCGGCCATCACAACCGCTCGCTCCACGACGTTTTCGAGTTCGCGAATGTTCCCCGGCCAGGAGTAAGTAGCAAACTGGGCCAGGACGGACTCATCGAAACCGGTCACTTCCTTACCGGTCTTCGTTCGTGATTTCTCCAGAAAGTGTAATGCCAGTTCATAGATGTCTTCCATCCGTTCGCGAAGAGGAGGTAAGGAGAGACTGATCACATTCAAGCGGTAATACAAATCTTCTCGGAATTTCCCTTCCTCAATCAGTTTTTCCAGATTCTGGTGAGTCGCTGTAATCAGCCGCACATCAACTTCAACCGTACGTGTTCCACCCACCGGTTCGAACTTGCGTTCCTGTAAAACACGTAACAGTTTAATTTGCGTTTCCAGAGAGATATCGCCAATCTCGTCCAGGAACAACGTTCCTCCATGCGCCGATTCAAATCGACCAATTTTATCTTTGTGAGCGCCCGTAAATGCCCCCTTCACGTGGCCAAATAATTCGCTTTCAAGCAGCCCCGCTGAAAGTGCCGCACAGTGAACGCTCACTAAAGGTTTATCCCGACGGGAACTGTTTTCATGAATGACGCGGGCTAACAATTCTTTACCCGTTCCGCTTTCTCCTAACACCAATACCGACGAATTGCTGTTCGCCACTTTCTTGACGGATTGCAATACCTGAATTGTGGCAGGGCTGTTCCCGATAATCGCATCGCGCTGCAGTGATTCATCCTGCGCGGGAGTTGCTTGAAGTTCGGCGATTTTGTGCTCTTCCCGACTGATCGCCAGTTCCGCCTGCATCATGGCAATCTGTCGTTCCTGAGTAGATATTTTCTCGACTTTCAATTTCAAGTCGTCATTCAGGCGACTTAAATCCTGATGCAATTTAGCTCCGTGTAAGGCGATATTCGAAATCTGGGCAAGCGCTTCAATGAACGTTAAATCTTCCGCAGTGAACGCGCCTGTATTCCGTTTATTTCCCAGGGCGACGATGGCCTTACCATCTTTTCCCAGATCGACCATATGCAGAAGATGGGCGTTCAACTCCCTTAACAAGTTTTGCACCGGAGTCATCTCACTTCGAGTTCCAGTCATCACCCGTTGAGCACTTCCTTCCTGCTCCAGGGATTCTTCGAGTTCATCCTGCAACATAAATTGCAGCGCTCGCAGCTCGGTCCCTTCTGAACCAATCAACTTGAATGGGCTTCCCGGATTCATCCGTAAGTACAAGGAAGCATCTTTGACATTCAGCACTTCGACGATCGAACCCAGCATTAACTCAGTCACGGAATGCGGATCAACGACCCGATCCATCATCCGGTTCATTCGGCGCAGCGCTTTATCCAGTTGATACTTCTCGCGGAAAAAGCGTCGGTCGATTGTCCGTTGTACGTAATCTCGTAAAAGAAGCGACGCGACAATCGCAACGAGCAAGACTGTCGTAAAAGCGACCAGTTGATCACTCCGGATGGAAATCCCAAGTAGTTGAATGATCTGACCCATCAGGGCCACAACCAGACCGAACACAATCGTGAGCAGAAAACTCATCAGATAATATAGAGCACTGCGATTGATGACCTCGTTAATAATCTTGAGCTTATAACGGATGATCCCCACCGAATACGCAATCATGAACAGCAAGCTGGAAAGAAAACAGAGCCCACGAGCGTATCCGTGGGCAAACTGTTCCCGATCGAATGTCGCCCACCACAAGGCAAAGACGAGCATGAGGGTAGAAGCAACACAAACGCCGAGAATGGCTCGAACTTGATCTTTCTCCAGCGGATTGCGCGTCGAGAAAAAGCTGACGGTGAGTGCCGCACCGATACAAAGGAAGTACAGAGTCGCTACTCCCACGTAGCTATAGATCGTCGTACGAACCAGCCCAAGCACTTCGATAACACTCAGGTTCGTAACAACCTCTTCTGGTTGGTAGTGCACCCAAAATCCATATCCCCAAAAAGAGAGGAAGGTCGCTGCAAACAAAACGGGAACCGTATAAATGCAGGCCAGCATCAAACCGGGCCAGCGACGGATCACTTTTTTCGGGTGCGGATAGACCAGAAAGAAATGCAATGCCACCGCCGGTAAGAGCGCTGCACAGAGAACAAACGGAATGAGTAACCATAATCGAGTGAAGAGAATCCACCAGTAAAAGGTTCCGACGGAAGCCCCGAGCATGCAAATCATCATCGCATAAAACAGGTGCGACGCCCGATCATAAGGACGATACCAGGCAGCCAAAGCGGCAATCGCGAAAATACCGATCTGCACGAACACCCAGGACAGCATGATCAACAGCTCGCCGAAGGGAACGGACAGCAATTGAATTTGGCTGGTGAGAATAGTTTTCCGGTCCTGATCAGTAACGATCTGGATGTCGACCGTACGAGGAAGAGAGGAATCGGTTGAGTTCGTCTCCGATTTCAATGGGGCCGGATAATGCGACCTTTTCTCCTGTAAAGGGGTCGCGTGATAGAGTTGGGTCATCACGTCCGCATAGTCATAGAAGTTGCGAACACGTTGCCCATCCACGTTCAGCAGCCAGTCCCCTGTTTCCGGAGTCGCTCCCCATTTCAATGAAATCCGCTCTGGATCCGTTTCTCCGGTGGTCCCTTCAGACTCAAACAGGGTTTCCCGAATCTGAATGCCCTCTTGATGCTCTTCATCCAACAGAAGAAACCGCAGCCGCAAATCGGGTGATGTAGCAACATAACCTAATGCAATAACGACATATAGAAGAACTGCTCCACCGGCAAGCGACATGAAAATACGGCGGGTGGAAAATGATGATGAATCCTGGGGAGACATAATTAGCGGCAGTCACTTAATAATAGAGAAGCGTTTAATTCAAACTGGCAATGTTTGAGCATCATTGTACCCAAAGCTCACACTGTCCGCCCAGCACTTTAATCATTTTAAGCGCCGATGCGCCGGATTTTCAACTTTTCGGCGCCATTAAGCGCCGAAAGAAGCGCCGAAGCGATAAAAATAGAGGTCTAAATCGGCGCCATACGTTAATCTAGGCTGTTTTGAAGTCTGATTTCACACTTTATGGCGTTCGACAGAGTTTTGGCACGGTAACTGCATTAAAAGAGTATATCCTGAGCCTATTCAGGATAATTCAACTTGAATAAAACTGCCCCGGGCAGTGAGGATACCCAGCCTAACTCTCAAGTGGTACTTTTTGCTGACTTTGAATTCGGACTCCTGCTGAATTGCAGCCTGACCCATTAGCTGCACAGTTCCCCAACGCTTCACAGCCTATCCGAACCAAAGTGAGTGGTGCCTCTTGAGAGTTATTTTATGCGCTGTGGAAATCTTCCCATGAGCTCCATCCGCTTTCGCGACTCATTCCGGTTCTATCGCCCGACCGCTATAATGCCGACTTGTCATTTTCAGATATACAGGTAGGAAATACCTAATGAGTTCACTGCTAACTCTCACAGGGACCATCAAGCAGCCCGTCCAGCTTTCTGTCATGGAATTGGATCGGCTCCCGGAAGAAGGGCAAATCCGGGATATCAGTCAAATTGTCCCTGGCAGAGAAGGAACGGCGATTCGGCTGGCAACAATTCTCGACCAATTTCCTCCCCAACCAGATGCCACGCACCTGACGCTGCACGCATCACGGGACGGTTTTGCCGCCAGTCTGCCACTTGACCAGGTACGGGACGTCGGGCTTATTCTGTACAAACAGGGAGGAGATCCTCTCTCTGCCGAGCAGGGAGGCCCCTTCCGGTTCCTGATTGAAAACGCGGCTCCTTGCAAAACGGCGGAACTGGATGCGTGTGCGAACGTGAAATACCTGGATGAGATTGAATACAGTGTTGGCAAGGGAAAAGAGACGCGGTAGTTCTGAAATCCAGACTTGATTTAGTTGGGCTCGCAACGAACCTGCTCGTCTTGCTCGTCTCCTGCTTCTATAAACGAAAGCTGAGCCAATGCCCTATTTGAGTCGAATTGCCATTTATCCCGTGAAGTCGCTGAATCCCGTTTACGTGGACGAAGTGAACGTTCTCCCTTCCGGTGCGCTGGAAAACGACCGGCGCTGGGCTCTTGTTGATGAGGAAGGCAAATTCGTTAACGGGAAGCGAGAGCCGAAAATCCATCAACTACACATGGAATATCGTGACAGTGATTCGTTTATTTTCCATTCGCCAATCGGAGAGTATCACTTTGACCTCGATGAAATTTATGAGGATCCAGAATTCTCGGACCATTACTGGCAGGAAGTGAAATCGTACCTTGCCAAATTCTTTGGATATCCAGTGACTCTTAGAAGCTACCCAGCGAAGGGACTTCCCGATGATCCAGAACTGGGTGGTCCGACGCTGGTCTCGAAAGCTTCTCTGGAAACCGTCAGCGAATGGTTTGGAGGTCTCCCTTACGAAGAAACCTGGCTTCGATTTCGCGCGAATCTGGAAATTGAGGACGCCCCTCCCTTCTGGGAAGATCAACTCTTTACCGCAGATCCTCAACAGGGTGTTCTCTTCCAAATAGGGCGGGTTCCCTTTCTGGGAATGAATCCGTGTGCCCGGTGTGTCGTTCCGACACGCGATCCTCATACCGGTGAAACGATCGAAGGGTTTGCGAAAACTTTTCGGACGCAGCGCGAGCAATCTCGACCGGAATGGGCCGAGGAGAGGAGATTCGACCATTATTTTCGACTTGCTCTTAATACAATATTAAACACAGAATACTTGATGGCTCCGACGACGATCTATCCTCGTTTGATTTTGAAAGTGGGTGATGAGATTACGATTCCGTCCGCGTGAGCCACTTGCGGGATACGGGAAAACCAGATTCGATACAATCGCAACAGACGCACCGGTTGATATAACCGGAAAGCGAGCAGTCACATCTGTGCGCCTTGGGGTTTAACAGGAGAATTACCTGACCGCATCAACAGACAGATTCCCTACAGGTGGCCCGGTCAATACGGGTTTCTTTCCAGTTTTGTACGTCTTGAACTTGATTCGGGTGTAGAGTTTGGCATGTGACTAAACTCATTCCCTTACCCGCAAGTGCAAGGACCGGCCAATGCTTGTTCTCAGCCGTAAAAAGGACGAAAAAATCATCATCGGTGACAAGATCACTCTGATGGTGATTGACATTCGTGGTGACAAAGTTCGCTTAGGCATTGATGCTCCCAAGGACGTGACTGTCCACCGGGAAGAAGTCTACGAAGCGATTCAACGCGAGACAGACGCTCATCAGGGAACTGCAGAACAAGCGAACTGAACCTTAAGTCGACAGATTTTCTGAGACGACCTACAGAGGGTTCTGAAGTATCGCGAAGGCTGTTGCTTTTTAAGAGAGCAGACCGTTAATTACGTTGCCGTGGATATCTGTCAGGCGGAAATCACGTCCCTGGAACCGATAGGTCAGGCGTTCGTGGTCAATTCCCAACAGGTCCAGGACCGTGGCATTCAAATCGTGAATGTGTACCGGGTTTTCGACGACGTTGTAACTGAAATCGTCTGTTTCACCGTAGGTGATACCACTTTTCACGCCTGCACCAGCCATCCACATGGTGTAGCAGCGTGGATGATGGTCTCGACCATAGTTATCCTTGGTCAGCGTGCCCTGTGAATACACAGTCCGTCCAAACTCGCCTCCCCAGATGACCAGGGTGTCTTCCAGCATACCCCGTTGCTTCAAATCGTTTACGAGAGCAGCACAGGGTTGGTCGATATCGCCGCATTGCAGGCGAATATCTCGCGGCAAGCTTCCATGCTGGTCCCATCCACGGATAAAGACTTGGGTGAACCTTACATTGCGTTCCGCCAGGCGACGGGCGAGTAAGCAGTTGTAGGCGAATGTTCCCGGTTTCTGCACGTCCGGCCCATACATATCGAGAATGTGCTGAGGCTCATCCTTAATATCGACCAGTTCGGGAACAGAAGATTGCATCCGGAAAGCCATCTCATATTGGGAGATGCGAGCGTTAATTTCAGGATCGCCGACTTCCTCATATTTTTTCTCGTTGAGCGCAGCGAGTGAATCGAGCATCCGACGGCGTATTTGACTGTTGACCCCCTGCGGATTGGATAGATAGAGCACCGGATCGCCGGTGGAGCGCAGGGCGACTCCCTGATGTTTCGAGGGGAGCCAACCTGAACCCCACAGGCGGTTGTAGAGCGCCTGTGCATCCCGTTTGGCACTCCAACTGGAATTGAGAACGACGAATTCGGGCAAGTCGCGGTTCATGGTTCCCAAGCCATACGAGAGCCAGGCTCCCATACTGGGACGTCCTGGAAGCTGAGAACCGGTCTGAATGTAGGTAATCGCCGGATCGTGGTTAATCGCTTCCGTATTAACGGTTTTGATCACGGCCAAATCGTCAACGATTGAGGCCGTGTGCGGTAATAGCTCACTTACCCAGGTTCCGGCATTTCCATGTTGCTGGAAGTTGAACATGGAAGGCGCAATCGGCAAACGAGACTGGCCGGAAGTCATCGTCGTAATTCGCTGCCCCTGCCGAACGGAATCGGGCAGGTCTTTGTCGAACATCTTGTGCAATTCCGGTTTGTAATCCCACATATCCAATTGTGAGGGGGCACCGGACATAAACAGATAGATGACCCGCTTTGCCTTCGGAGGGTGATGAAACCCGGGGAGAATCCCATTGAGATCACTTTCAGCGGAAGTATTCGTTTCCGCGAAGAGTTGTGGATTCAGCAGCGATGCCAGGGCGGCTGTTCCAATTCCGGTGGCAGTGCGACCGATAAATTGACGCCGTGTGGCCTGCAGTACATTTTCTTCGAAAAGATCCATGAGATTCTCCTGCGTCTCGCAAGAAGTTGTCTTGTGAAGTCGGTGATATTTAACGGCCAATTATTCTTTGACGATCGTCTCGTCCAGGTTGAGTAACGTGTTGGCAACCATCGTCCAAGCGGCCAGTTCTGCCGGATCGATTGTCTCATCCCGCGGAGAATCTCCGACAGTTAAGAGCTGTTCCGCGCTGGTCGGATCATTTTTGAACTCCTGGAGATTCATTTCATACAGTTCTGAAAGAATCGAGATCTCTTGTTCATCCGGAAAATGAGAGGTTGACCAACGGTAACCGAAGATGACCCGGTCCGCAGTGGTATCGCCCCCCTCTTTGATGACTCGCTCGGCAAACTTGCGAGCCGCTTCCACGAATTGAATGTCGTTCAACAGGTTCAGTGCCTGGAGCGGAGTATTCGTCCGTTCCCGCTTGACCGTACAGGTTTCACGGGAAGGAGCGTCGAAGGTCGTCATCGAAGGTGGAGGAGACGTCCGTTTCCAGAACGTGTACATACTTCGTCGATACAGCGCCGGGCCTCCGTCTTTAGTGAAATTGGCCGTGTTACTGGAAGTGTAGGCAACCACCTTCCAAAGTCCGGCCGGCTGATACGGTTTCACACTGGGGCCGCCGATCTGCTCGTTCATCAGCCCACTGATTTGGAGGGCGTTATCACGAATCATTTCGGCATCCAAACGGAACCGAGGTCCCCGGGCTAACAGGCGGTTCGCGGGATCTCGTTTGTGCAATTCGGGAGTGACGTGAGAAGACTGTCGGTAGGTCGCCGACATGACGATCAGTTTATGGAAAGCCTTAATGTCCCAACCGGAATCGATAAAGTGAACGGCCAGCCAGTCGAGCAATTCTGGATGCGAAGGCCATTCTCCCTGAGAACCAAAGTCTTCGGTCGTTTTCACCAGACCTGTTCCGAAATACTGTTGCCAGTAACGATTCACTGTCACGCGGGCCGTCAGTGGATTCTTAGGATCGACGAGCCATTTCGCCAATCCAAGACGGTTCACGGGAGCCCCTTCCGGAAGAGGAGGAAAGACGGTGGGAACGCCTCGTTCCACTTTCTCACTCGGCTTGTCGTACTCTCCGCGAATCAGCATAAAGGCTTCACGAGGTTCAGCCATGTCTTCCATAACGAGAGTTGACGGAATGTTGTTTTCGTAATCCGTCCGTTCTTTCGCCTTCGCTTCTATATCGGCCTTAATCGCGGCGAATTTCTGACGTGCAGCAGGATTGACGTTTTCCAGATAGTAATGTTGAACAGTTGCAGACTGTTCGGGGGTTCGTTCCGCTGGTGAGACTTTGATCGCAGCCAAAACCTCTTGCGGCAACGTACTACCGTCCTGAAGTTTCAACTCGACCTGTTCCCAGATGTGTTGTGACTCGTAGCCATCCTGTTTGAAGTTCCCAAAGGTCAGCATGCCGAGTTTGTCCCAGTAGACCTTCCCGCCATATTGAGACATGGCTAAACCGTCAACAACATCACCAGGAACGAGACCAATTTGTGCCGCGGTAACATCCAGACGAACCCATTCGCCCATTTTCGGGAGGTCTCCCATATGCAGACGCTGGGTTGTACCAACCTGCCCGAAGTCGATTTTATTTGCTCCCCAGAAGGCCCGATGATGCCAGGTGTTTTTGGTTGTATGGACCTGGAGCATGATTTCTTCTGTCGGATTTTCGGCATCGAGATAAACATAAAAGAAGAATTGATCCCCCTGTTGGATGGTAATCGGGGATTTGTCTGCTTCGTAATATTGTTGCGAGAGGGCTGTCCCTTCACGAAGCAGCGATTTTTTACCGCTGAAAACGGGATGATCCGGTCCTTCCACGAAGTGCCATTCTTTCTCCGGTGCCCCGAGTAAGGTGACGTCTGTAGGAGCTTCGTCCTCGACCACGACGACTTCTTTTTGCTCCGGTAACTGGGCTTCGGCATCCGGCGTGGGATCGGTATAAGAGACATCGCTGTAAAGCTTTTGTTTATCCTGATTCAGTTTCGCAATCAGTTGTGACAATTCTTCCAGACGTATTTTATCTTGCTCTGTCGGAACCTTTACTACTGGCGGTGGCAGAAGGGCATTTCCATCCATCGCTTTTTCCGTCAGGCTGTTGTAGAAGGCGAAGAGCTGATAGAACTCTTGCTGAGTGATCGGATCGTACTTGTGCTCATGACAGACAGCACAACCCAACGTTAAACCGAGCCAGACGGTTCCCATTGTTTCTACCCGGTCCACGGCATAGCGGACGAGATATTCCTCGTTAATAGATCCCCCTTCACTGGTCGTGACATTACAACGTTGGAAACCGGTCGCAATTTTCTGTGACAAGGTCGGATCGGGTAGTAAGTCGCCTCCGATCTGTTCGATCGTAAATTGATCGAAAGGCATGTTGTTATTGAACGCATCAATGACCCAGTCCCGGTAAGGCCAGATGGATCGTTGGTTATCAAGGTGCAGGCCGTGTGTATCTCCGTAGCGAGCAGCGTCAAGCCAGAAGCGTCCCATGTGTTCGCCAAAATGAGGGGAGGATAGCAGGCGATCAACCACCTTCTCGTAGGCATTGGGCGATTCATCCGCCAGAAAGTCATCGACTTCAGCGGGGGTGGGCGGCAAGCCCGTTAAATCAAATGTTACCCGGCGAATGAGGGTTTCTTTATCCGCTTCAGGAGTTGGAGTCAGTCCCTCTTTTTCGAGACGACGAAGAATAAACCGATCGATCTCGTTTTTTGTCCAACCTTCTTTGACGTTCTCGGGAACCTCTGGTTTCGTCGGAGTGATGAAGGACCAGTGATCCTGCCATTTGGCTCCCTGCTCAATCCAGCGTTTGAAGAGCTCAATTTGTTCCGGCTTCAAATGTTTATTGAAGTCAGCCGGGGGCATGATCAATGATTCATCATCACTGGTGATCCGTTGATAAAGCTCGCTTTCATCAATGTTTCCCGGCACGATGGCGCGCATCCCGGAATCCAGTTCTGAAAACGGGCTTTCCTGTAAATCGAACCGAAGACCGGCTTCGCGATCTTTTTCCGATGGGCCGTGACAGGCAAAACAGGTGTCCGAGAGAATCGGCCGGATATCACGATTGAACAGCACTTCGTCCTCTGCGCGGACGGGTGCAGCGTCCGTCAGCAGAACAAGACTGAGCGGAAGAGAAATGAAGCAAAACATTCTCATCACAGGAGACATGCGGAATACCCTTTTCTACGAGGCGAGGTTCAGGTAAGGCCGATACAAATTCCCTCTGAGGACCCGAGAAACAGCAAATCAACTTTAGGTTGGCCTGGAAGTCGAAAGGCAGGATGTCGGGCAGGAGGGTTGGTCCGGAACAATTCCAAACCGGCAGGTATCGTGCTACCGAAATTCGTATAATCTGGGTGTTCAGTTCGAGATGACGCCCCGACTCCCTGTAGGGTTATCCCCAGAAGAGAGGTAGAGGGGGGCTTTCTCGCGAACGTCAATGATCCCGATCTATCCAAATTACATTCTTAACAGACTATTTTTCAACCCTCGATTTCCGCTCAGAAAGCGGTTTCGCCCGGTTAAGGCTGAAAAGAAGGTCGGATAGTCCATTGATGCGGCTTGGAACCGGGTTCAGGGCGAACTCCGGATCAGGTGAATTGTTCCCTTCAACTGATTATTATATACGTCCTCCAGCACGACGATAACGGGCGAAATTCGTGCTGAATTCCATTTAGTCCATCCGGATCGGGATTTATTAAGCCTTATGAAATTAAAAGAACGAACCTATTTAGTAACGGGTGCATCGCGTGGTATCGGGCGTGGTTGTGCGATTGAACTGGCCCGGGAAGGGGCCAACGTCGGGATTAACTTCCGTTCTCATCCGGAAGAAGCAGAAGAAGTGGCCGACCTCGTGAAGGAGGCGGGTGGACAAGCATTACTGCTCCAGGGGGATGTGGCCGATCAAACTTCAGTGGAAGAGATGGTTGCCAAAACGGCGGAGCATTTCGGTCAGCTCGATGGATTTGTTTCCAACGCGGCTTATAGTGATCGACAATTAATTGTCGAAGCCGATATGGAAGGTTTCCGTCGGACGATTGATGTCAGTATGTGGGGAGCATTCTACGGCCTTCGGGCAACGGCCCAGCAACTGATCAAACAGGGAACTCCCGGTTCCATCGTCACGGTCAGTTCACCACACGCAGTCCTCGCGATTCCAACATCCTGTGCCTACAACATGGCGAAAGCAGCGATCGACCATATGAGCCGCACCGCCGCTTGCGAACTGTCCAAGCATGGTATCCGGGTCAATATCGTGCATCCCGGTTGGACCGATACTCCCGGCGAACGCAAATTCTTCACTGAAGAGCAACTCGCCGAAGGAGCAAAGAAACTTCCCCTCGGTCGACTCGGTACCTGTGAAGAACTCGGCAAGATCGTCGCCTACCTGATGAGTGATGACGCCTCCTATATGACGGGCGGCACCCTTACCATGGATGGTGGCGTCGGTCTCCCCTGGTGGTCCAACCGAGCCGAAGGCGAACCCTAACGGGCATCCGCCCGGCTGGGTCACTTGCCCCTCATTTTATTGGTAGGGTAGCGAAAAAAGGCAAACTTTCCGGGCAGTACCTCTATCTGGATACCAATTTGGGTCCAACGACTCGTTTGACAGTCCGCACCGTTCAGGTCTAAGATTGAGGCTTCCGAATTTCTCGAAATCTCTCAATTTCTTAACGTCAATTTCAGGGTGATCTGTCTCAGGCAGATCTCCTTTCTTTTTCGACACCTAGATGGGCTACCTTTTTGTCCCTATCAAACGCTAACCAGCGGTGTCGAATTGAATCTACCGATCCACAGCAAGAGGAGTCTGTCTCATGAGCTCAGAGGCGAGTGAAAAAATTGAATCCGTATTGAAAGAAACCCGATTATTTCCTCCTCCCGCTGAGTTTGTCGAGCAGGCTCATATCAGCTCGGAAGAGAAATATCAGGAAATGTGGAACCGAGCCAAGGATCAACCCGCAGAATTCTGGGGAGAGACCGCCGGTAACCTGCACTGGTTCAAAAAATTCGACACGGTTCTCGAAGGCGAGATGCCCAATACGAAATGGTTTACGGGCGGTAAAATTAATGCCTGTTATAACTGTGTCGATCGACACTTACATACCTGGCGTAAAAACAAAGCCGCCATCATCTGGGAGGGAGAACCGGGTGATACGCGCGTGTTGACTTACCAGGATTTACACCGGGAAGTTTCCAAGTTTGCAAACGTGCTTAAAAAGCTGGGCGTCACTACGGGCGACCGGGTCACCCTTTACATGCCGATGATTCCGGAACTCGCCATCGCAATGCTCGCCTGCTCCCGAATTGGGGCAACCCATTCGATCATCTTCGGTGGTTTCAGTGCCGACGCCGTCGCTGACCGTAATAATGATGCTCAGTCAAAATTGGTGATCACTGCCGATGCGGGTTGGCGACGCGGAAAAGAAGTTCCCCTGAAAACAGCGGTCGACGAAAGTCTCGAAAAATCTCCCAGCGTCGAGAAAGTCGTCGTCGTTCGCCGAACTGGGGCAGAAGTAACGATGGTTGATGATCGCGATTACTGGTGGCATGAGTTAATGGAAGATGTCTCCGCTGACTGCGAAGCGGTCGAACTGGAAAGCGAACACCCTCTCTTTATTCTGTATACCTCGGGAAGTACCGGTAAACCCAAAGGTGTACTGCATACTACGGCTGGCTATCTGCTCGGAGCCACGATGACGTCGCGCTGGGTCTTCGACTTGAAGGAAGAAGATACTTACTGGTGTACGGCGGACATCGGCTGGATTACGGGGCATAGTTATATCGTTTACGGGCCGCTCTCAAACGGAGCCACGACGATCATGTATGAAGGGGCTCCCAACTGGCCGGATGAAGGTCGATTCTGGGAGATCGTGGAGAAATACCAGGTCAACATTTTCTACACCGCTCCTACGGCGATTCGAGCCTTCATTAAATGGGGCGACGAATTCCCTAACAAGTATGATTTGAGCAGCCTCCGCCTGTTGGGAACCGTCGGTGAACCGATCAATCCGAAGGCCTGGATGTGGTATTACGAAATCATCGGAGGAGAACGCTGCCCGATTGTAGATACCTGGTGGCAAACTGAAACCGGTGGTTGCCTGATTACCAATCTTGCCGGCATCACACCTGCAAAAGCAAGTTGGGCTACTTTGCCATTACCGGGTGTGCAACCCGTGCTGGTAGATGAAGAAGGAAATGAAGCAAAACCTGCTCCTACTGCTGATGGAGCCGTCATTACTTCCGGCAATTTATGTATGAAAGCTCCATGGCCCGGCATTTTACGTACTACTTGGGGCGACCATGACCGTTGCCGTCAAACCTATTTTTCTACCTACAAAGATTTATATTTTACGGGTGATGGTGCTTTGCGAGATGAAAATGGCAACTACAGAATTACCGGCAGGGTCGATGATGTGTTGAATGTGAGCGGCCATCGCATTGGAACCGCCGAAGTGGAAAATGCTATCAATATGCACGCCGGTGTTATTGAAAGTGCAGTGGTTGGTTACCCACACGATATTAAAGGGCAAGGCATTTACGCCTATATCATTGCCGAAGGCGTTAAACCGGAAGATGAAGAACGGCAACGACAAAATATTTTACAAACAGTGACCCGAATTATCGGACCGATTGCCAAACCCGATAAAATTCAATTTGTAAACGGATTGCCTAAAACTCGAAGCGGAAAAATTATGCGGCGCATCCTGCGAAAAATTGCCGAAGGACAAACCGATAATCTCGGCGATACTTCTACACTCCTCGATCCGGCCGTAGTGGAAACCATTGCAAAAGGAAAAGTATAATTTAATTTTTTTTGAAAATACCATCCTTCGGGTATGCATTCATGCTGAACAAACTGTACATTTCAGCATGAAACAAATTGTCATTCTCGTTTTTCTTTTCATTGGAGCCAAAAGTTTTTCACAACAACTTTCTATTCAAACATTGGGCTTCGAAAAAATGAAGCTCAATAACTGTACCGAAGTAAAAGACCAGTATCTGTCAGCTACTTGTTGGAGTTTTGCCGGTAATTCATTTCTGGAAAGTGAATTATTGAAAAATGGAAAAGGGAATTTCAACCTGAGTGAAATGTTTATTGCCCGACATTCCATGAAAAGAAAAATTGAAAGGCATTTAGCACTTAAAGGAAAAAATTTCTTTACTCCCGGCGGGCAGTTTCATGATGAAATCTGGGTGATGAAACATTTTGGTATGATGCCCGAATCGGCGTACTCCGGAAAGCTTTCTGCAACAACCCATCATAATCACGGGGCGTTGGACACGGCAATTAGTCATTTTGTCAAAAAAATGCTGGCCAAAGGTGTTACCCAATTAAATGCAACGCAAAACAAATTTGTGGACAGTGTATTGGATGCCAACCTTGGTACCATTCCCAAAACTTTTCAGTATGAAGGCAAAATTTACACGCCGCAATCTTTTTTGCAAGAAGTGTTATCTATTAATCCGGACGATTACGTAGAAATTACTTCATACACTCATCATCCGTTTTATAAAAAATTTGTGTTGGAAGATAAATACAATTGGACGGGCGATGCTTATTGGAATGTGCCTTTAGCCGATTACTCAGCTATTACAGATCAGGCATTAAAAAATGGATTTACCGTAGTGTGGGACGGTGATGCCGATGATCCGGATTTTCAATTTAACAAAGGACTTGCTTATTTACGTACAGGGTTGGCAGTCTCGCAACAAGACAGGCAAA
>JAGQQC010000139.1 GCA_020426395.1 Planctomycetaceae bacterium | reverse complement strand
GGCCGTCGAGTGGGTGAAATCGTCCACGATGTGCCCCCGAGAGAAACTCACCCGGTAACGGAACAACTCCCCCCTGCAATTGGCCATTCACCTCATCACGCAATAACAGGAAATGCGAACCGGTTCCGTAAGAGAAATGGAGCACTTCCCCTTGAAGAGGGCCCCATTGATCGCTGTTGATATAGGTCTGCCCGCCACTGGAATTGTCCAATCCGCGCGGCAAATAAACGAGAGGTAAGGCCGGTGGCTCCTCGACAGACTGATCGTGTCGGGCGAGTTTCTTGTAACCGAAAAAGGGGATCGAATTCTCGTTCTCTGTTTTTGAACCTGGTCGACGGCGGATGCCGCAAATCATGGAGGAAGGAGTCCACTCGCCCTCAGAGCAGGGGACTGTCAGCAACCCATCCGGTGTCAATCCGAGGCCATCCGGATTGCGAAAGCCGGTTGCGAGCACTTCGACTTTTTCTCCATCGGGAGATATCCGGAGTAAACCTTCATTACCGGACGCGGTGTAAAAATTCCCGTCCGCATCCCGTTGTAAACCACAGATAAAATCGTGTCCCGCACTTGAGGTCGTATAAGCCTTGCTGAAGCATTCGTATTGATCTGCTTCACCGTCGTTGTTGTGGTCATACAGGCGCGTAATCTGATCTCGCCCTTGGACATAAATCGCCCCTTCATGCACTACTAACCCGAGTGAATGATGTAACCCCGAAGCAAACCGTTTCCATTTCGCGCGAGTTCCTCCGTTCTGGAAGCCGTCCACCAGCCATACATCTCCCTGCATGGTGCAAACCAGTGCCCGACCATCCGGCAGGAAATCATGCCCACCGCAGAAGAAGAGTGCATTCCACGGATTCTCAAATGGAATCGCAATGTCATCAACAACATAGGGACTTCCAGCCCCTTTCGTGATCGGTGTCTCCAGAATTTGCGGCCACTGGAGTTCCCCCGGTTCGAGTAGATAAGCCAGATCCGATTTGCTGACCTGATCAGCCAGGATGGTCGTCCGACCGAAGGTGCCGCTGATCAATCGTGGGATATCGTAATATTCCTGATCACCCACTCGAAAGTGAAAGACGACCTGCTTTCCATGTCGAAAAAACCCCAGATACTTGTATTGAATCGCGGGCGGAACAGGCTGATGTGATGCAAAGAGGGTCCCGTCCAACAGTAAACCATGCATAAATCCGTGCCGGACGGAGGAGAACTTCACAAAACCGTCCTTCCAGACGACCGGGTAGGAAAGCGTGTCGGTATCAAAACAAACCGACAGTTCATTTTCTTCTCCCAACTGCACGCAGACAGCACGGGGAATTGTCAGGTCACCATGATGAAAGATACCGGACTGAACGGAACCTAACTTCGTTTCGTTCCAGCGATCATCGGCCCAGCTTTGCTCGGTCTGATTTCCCCAATGGCCAAATTCTCCGCCATCCAGACCGGGAAACTCGGGGAGCAAATGGGGCACGGATTTTTCTTGCCGAAAATGTTCGGCTTCTTTTGCGTAGAAATCGTATAAACGATCCCGGTTGATGTGGGCCTGCCAGTTCGGCCAGTCCGTCGGAAAGAGCGGATCCCGGTTATATTCAAATTCGGCCGGCCCATGCACATGCATGCGCGCCATCATCTCGCCGACTTTGTCCAGCGAAACCGCCTCGTTTGTTCCTAACGTCGAAACGAACTTGATTAAGTCAAGCTGTTGTTGTTTGGACATGGCCGTCGTGAGTCCATCGGGCATCAAGGTACTGCCTGGAATCTGCTCATCAATCTCATCCACCGCAAAGGTAGTTAATTCACCAGTCGCCGGATTTTTTAAGGTGCGTTCCTCGCCCGTTGAATTTGTAAGATAACCGGTGTGAATTTTCCCTTCGTCCGTGATGATCGTGTGAGAAACGTATTCCGGCTTAACATCCTTTTTGGGCCAGAAGATCGACTCGACAATCTCTCTCGGTTTCCGTTCAACGCCAATTTTGGTGAGTTCCGGCCCAACCGTTCCGCCATGCTCTCCCAATTTATGGCAGGAGATACAAGCCGACTTTGCCGAAGTGAAAATCGCCAGTCCCGCTTCCGCGTTCCCCTGCTCACTGGCCGACTTGACATATTGAGCGACAAGAGTCTGATCGTAAACAGAGGGATCAGAACTGGTGCTCTCAGAAACTTTGAACGGAGAAGTCCAGGATTGATATTCGGGACGCGGGCCAGCCGTCTCTCCTTTTAACTGCTTAACGAGCCAATCGAGACCGTTGAGATTATCCTGTAAACGCAACCGGGTATCGACAGAAGTATCATGGTCCAGTATTCCAATCGGCCCTTGCCAACCACTTTTCGCGATGATCGAAAGCAGTTGGAGATCAAGCTCCCCCGCTCCCAACGGCACAATCTTCTGACCATGTTGATCCCCTTCAGGAACCATTCCGTTCAGATTGAGTGCGAGCAGATATGGTTTCATTTCCTGGAGCAGTGCTTCAAACCGGTCAAGATGTTCATGCCCATGATGCAGGTTGTAGACGATACCAACGTTATTGAGGTTCAACTCTTTGATAATCTCGATCTGGTTTTCCGGTCCTCCGAACCAACCACCGTGGTTATAGAGCGCGACCTTGCAACCCACTTCTGCGGCCGCTTCGGCAATCGGTTTCAGTCGAGCCGCTTCTGCATTGACGCGTTGTTGCTGTTCCTCCGGACTGTTCGCGGGACCTCCCCCACCGCTGATCCACAACTGCGGATGCACGTTGTGTCGCTTGAACAATTCCAGGGTCATCTTCGCTTCATCATTGAGCGCCCCCGGGAACCACCAGGCAGTTAGTTCGATTCCGTTTTCTTTCAGAGCGTTTAATTCATCATCAAAGGTGGGAACATGCTCAGCCCGATAATCATAAGCTAATCGCTTAACCCCAAGTTCTTTGAGCATCGCCGCTCGTTCTTCTGGACCTCGTTTCTTGCTATCAAAAGGAACGATGCACCAGGCGACAATATTATCATGGTTGTAAAGATCGAAGTCTTTCGTTTCACCGAATAGGGGTTGGGCAAAAACCGCGAATACAAAAAGTAACATCAGGGAGAGGGAGTTAGAACGCATGAGCTGATCCTGGTGAGCGGTTCCAGAGGTGAAGAATTGGTTTAGACAGTAAATAAAGACTCATTCAATCCGGATAGAACTGTACGCGAACTGCCGCAAGACGTTGTTTGATGTGGGAGACCATCGTTTTTCGTGCAGTGGCCGGTTTACCTTCCTGCAGCGCCTTCAGGATTTCGTGATGCTCCTCAAGTGCGGAAAGTAAATTATTTTCATTGCCCGTCATCCGGCAGAAACAACGAACCAACCGACGATAACGAAGTATATCATCCCTCAGTCGTTTATTTCCTGCCGCATCGGCCAGAATCTGGTGAAATCGAAGATCAAACTCAATCGCCTGTTCGTGCCAGTTCACTTCTTTTCGTCGGGCCTTCAGTTGTTTGGCTTCCTTAATCAACAATGCAATTTGCTCGGATGAAAGATTATTCGCCGCGCGTTCGGCTGCGGCTCCTTCAAGCAGGGCGCGCATTTCATAGATATGTTCTATCTCTTCCAGAGACAACTGAGTAACTCGCGCCTGACGATTATTGACCTGCTCCACCAAACCATCAAAGGTCAATCGCTGCAAGGCTTCCGTAACGGGAGTCCGGCTGACCTGGAGTTGTCGGGACAGTTCGACTGAACTGAGCAAGGACCCTGATTCCAGTTGCCCGTTCACAATCGCTTCCACCAATGTTTCATAGACTTCATCGGCAAGTGATGTGCGCGAGATAGTTGTCGACAAATCAGTAAGAGGCATTCATTCTCCTACAAACAAAGAAAAAGAAGTGGGCGTCCAGATTAAAACGAGGAATGTAAAATTGCCCTTCGTTGACAATTTCATCCAATCCATTTAGATTGAATCTATTGCATTCTGCATGCAGAATGCAATATTGAAGAAACCCGTTTGAGATTTTTATCGAGATTGCCGCTCCTGTGACCGTCTTCCCCTCTTCAAAACATGCACTCCATGCCGAATTTCTGGTGCAACAGGATCAGCAAGATGCCTCGCGACCGCTGATTGTGTTCCTGCATGGGGTCACCCGCTGCTGGCAGACATTCATCCCATTGATGAACTGTCTCTCCCCCAGGTACATCTCTCTGGGAATTGATTTCCCTGGTCACGGATCCTCACCGCGACAGGAACAATATCTAGTTCAGGACCACGTGACGGCCCTGCTTCGATGGCTCAACTATGATTTCAAAACGTTAACGAACCGAAACAAATTAATCATTTATGGACATTCGCTTGGCGGTATGGTAGCGACCGCGGTCGCTGCTGAGTTACCCGAAATGGTTGAAGCAATCATTTTGGAAGATCCTCCCTTTGAAGCAATGGGACAGCAGATCAAAGGAACTGGCTGGCAGAAGTATTTTGCCAAAGTTCGTCAGTATGCCTCTTTGGAGTGTTCCGAACAAAAGCTGTATGAAGAACTCAAAAAAATGACCTGGGAGAATCCAGCCACAAACCAAACCCTGGAACTGGCAAAAGAACGAGATGACGTTTCGATCCGGTTCATGGCTCGTTGTTTAGATCAGCTTGATCCTAACACGATGGAACCGATTATCTCGGGCGACTGGTTGAATGGATTCGCTCTCGCACAACTTCTTCCCAAGATCAAATGCCCGACGTTATTACTTCAGGCCGATCCTAATGCGGAAGGAACTCTTTCCAATCAAGATGTTCATCAGATGCAATCTTCCATTGAGCATGTGGTGGTGAAGCAGTTTCCTCAAGCTGGGCATCTTCTGCATCAAAGCCGGCTCACAGAAATTACCCAAACAGTCTCGTTATTTCTGGAATCACTACCTCCCGTTGGATCTTGAAGATAAACAGAGAAGCCTCAACACCTTGAAACTGACCAGGAGTTCTATCGATGCGGCGCGCCTCCGGTAACATGAAAATTTCAAACGGCCTGATGATCGACGGAACAGGAAAACCTCCAATTCCAGATGCCTGTCTTCTGATTCAGGACGGCCTGATCACTTATGCTGGTCCCGCACAGGAGGCTCCCCACTGTGAAGGAGACTGGCCCGAAATTGATGCGGCGGGTGGGACAATTTTGCCCGGTCTGGTCGAAGCCCATTACCATCCGACCTATTTCAATGTCGCTGCCCTGGAAGATCTCGATACAAAATACCCCGTGGAATACGTCACCTTACTGGCCGCCTACAATATGAAGCTGGCGCTCGAATGCGGTTATACCGCGGCGCGTAGTGGAGGTAGCCTGTTCAACATCGATGTCTGGATGAAAAAAGCGATCAACAAGGACCTGATTCCGGGCCCTCGTTTCGTCGCGGCGGGACGAGAGATATGTGGTGTCGGCGGCTTGATGGACTGGAATCCGGATTTTCGTAAAATCGGGATGGAAGGTTTGGTCATTTTAATTAACGGTCCCGATGAAGCACGGGCGGCCGTGCGTACGTTAGTAAAAGATGGTTGCGAGTGGATTAAAACCTACCCTACCGGAGACGCGGCTGCTCCCGACACGAACGATCACCATACTCTCTGTATGACATTCGAAGAAATGCATGCCGTTGTGCAAACGGCCCATAATCACGGGCTGAAAGTGACTGGACATTGTCGTGCGAATGAAGGCATCAAGAACGCATTGAGGGCCGGTTACGATGCCATCGAGCATGGTACCTTTATGGATCAGGAAGCGCTGGACTTGCTCCTTTCACGCGATGTTCCTTGCGTCCCCGCACTTTACTTCGAACAGGCGAGCATTATTCATGGACCGGAATTCGGAATGCCACAAGCCGTCATCGATGCTCATCAGGAAACACTCGATGCCGGCGCGGAGAGCGCCCGTATGATTCTCGAGGCGGGCGGCACTCTAGGCATGGGAGGAGATTACGGGTTCGCCTGGAATCCTCACGGAGATTACGCGAAAGAACTCTCCTTCTTCGTGAACTTCGTCGGCTTCTCCCCGGTGGACACCATTAAATGCGCGACGCTTAACGGAGCCAAAATCATGGGCATGCAGGATGAAATTGGTTCACTCGAACCGGGCAAGCTCGCGGATGTGCTCGTCGTGGAAGGGAACGTGGTGGAGAATATCTCAATACTTGAAGACCGTGCCAATCTGCTGGTAGTGCTCCAGGGAGGACACCTCAAAGCGGGTCGTCTTAACGGAGGCCCTGCCAGATCGGCTGAGTATTGTTAAGAACGAACTTGCGAAAATGGAATCGAAAGCAGTCGATCGTCCACTCACCAAGGCGATTCCATCTGCTCCACAATCTGACGGGCGAGTTCGTCGACCGTGTCTTTGGTGGCGGAGGCGAGGGTGTGACCGACTTCGGGAGCAAATTCACCAGTCGCGATCAGATGCGTCGTCTGATTGTTTAGCGGGATCGTATTCAGGGAAATGACTTGCCCCGTCCGGGCGTCTTCCCATTTCATTTCCACCGCCAAGGACAATTGCAGTTCTCGGGGGTCATCAAAAGCGGTTTCCCCCAGGACATCTTTTCGAATTTCCACGATCGTTCCCACTAAGCGAGTATCGGCGTAAGGTTCGTTCGCCAGACGGAGATGCGACTGCGATTGAACTTCCCGTTGGACAGCTTCAGTTAAGCGAACTTCGAAACCACGACGGTAACTGTTCGTCTTGAACATCGGCACGGCAACGGACCGATACTGTGGCGGATGAGGGGAACCTACCTGGTAACCACAACCGGCAATTCCGGAAATCAAAATCGCCCCCCACAGATAGCAGACGAACGTGCGGAAGGAAGTGCCTTCCGAACGATTGAGTCTGCCAAAGGGTGGATTGATCTGGAACATGATATCTGGTGGTTCAGGAGAGGAGGTCTGGTCTATAACAACTGACGAATAAACTCGTCTTCTTCACTTTCGGGTGCTGATTCAAAATTTGGAACCAATTTTTCAGAGTTCTGGTTCTCTTCTGGAAGTGCTTTAGGTTCCTGACGCCATTTCCAGGGGAGCCAGCTTCCTCCCGATTTCGTTTCACTCTCCGAATTCGGAGACGCTTCCCATTGAGGCTCTGAGGGCCCAAACGGAGAAGTACTTTCTTTCTCAATCGGCTTCGCTTCTTCGATTCGATCCTGACTGAATGGGCGGGGAATCGAAGGTTTGGGGATCGAAGGAAGTGAGAACTCCTGTTTCGGTGATTGTACAACTTCACCTAACTCGGCCAGTTTTTGACGGGCCTTATCAGCTGCTTCCGATGTCGGATACCGGCGGAGAATTTCGCGGCATTGAATTTGAACTGCCTTCGAGTTTCGTTTTTTCTCCCAGAAGAGCGCCCGCTCCCATTCTTTATGAGCTTCTTCTTCATAGATCATGCGGAGCTCTTCCTTGACCATGTTCCGTTCGGGAAAGTCGTTGAAGATACGCAGCGTGCTCTCTTTCAAATCTCGCGCGGCCAGCAATTGTTGACCGTCGTATTCAGGCCCCTGGTATGAGACCAACTTCGCATGGCTTCCGAAAACATATGCATTTCGGAAATGCGGACTGTCCGGATACTCATCGCGGATCAACGTGAAAAAGCGATCCGCTTCGACATAGTCTCCCTGACGCAAATAATAACTTCCCGTCATCATCAGCGCATCATCCGCGAGAGGACCCGTGGGATCCTTTAACCAGACGGAACGTAACGCTTCGATCGCACGCCCTTCTGTATCAAAATAAGGTCGGGACCGATCACCCAGGTTTGGAACTAATGCGTATCGCTGACTTAACGGTCGTTGACTTTTTTTCTGGGCGGTTTCTTCTGTTGTGGACAGAGCATGTTGTTTACCCGGCTGTTCGAAATCAACCTGTTGAATTTCGTTGGGGGTCACAATTTCTTCAAAGTCTAGCCAATAGCGACCTATCTGAAATAATCGCTGGGTCGCCTGGGTCGTATGCCGTGTGGAAGGATAGGCGTTGAGCAGCTCATCATAACTGTCTTGCGCCTGGGGATACCGTTTCTGTTGGAACTGACACTCCGCCAGCATGAACATGCTGTCTTCGTGCAGGGCATTATCTTTATTGGCCTTGGCCAGCTTCTTAAAAGCGCTTTCCGCTTTGGAAAACTCACCTTCATCGTGAAGCTTCATGGCCCGTTGATATTCAGGGTTCCGTTCGGAAAACGCGTACCCTCCCCGACTGCCTCGGGAAGATCCTTCCGCGCCGATAGGAAGAATGCGCTCGAGCGGTCCCTTGATGTCGTCCGTACTCGCCAGCTCATCGTCGTGAGAGCGATTGCGGAAACTTAGGCTGCTCATATCCAGTCCGGTGGCGCAGCCACTCAGGAACGTCATCATTGACACCGCGGCAATGAGAGCGGATCGACTGATAGTCAGTTGATGCTTCATCAGGTTATCCATTGTCATCCATAACACGGATTTAGTACCGGCGGTGGGCTGCCGTCGTGTTTCACTGAGAAAACTCAGGAGTCACGCAGGGGGACATCAACATCCATGTCGATCATCCGGTAGGTCTCTTGCTACTTGATATCAAAGTCGCAGACAGACCAGGGTTCAGGTTCAGTTAAATTCAGGGGTCAGGGTTATAGTTGAAGGTATCGGCTCATTTTAGACGGTCTTCCCAGCACATGCCGGATGGCCGCCGTAACAATTCGCCTCATCTCCAAATATTGTTGATCGGACAACTGTAAGTTCTTGAGAGCCCCTCCGTTTTCACTAGAGAGACGCCGTAGAACAGCAAGTGTTCCAGGTTGAATTTCAGGTTGAGGTTGAAACTCCTTCTTCTGACATTCATGGCAAATCAGTCCTCCCTGGGAAACCCAGAATCCAAACCGGGTATTTCCCGCTTCGGCAGGTATGCCACATGCCAGACAGCCATCAAACAGGGGCAGGTGTCCTGTCTCCCGCAAAAGGGCCAACTCGAATTTCAATAGGGTGATCTTGTGATCCGGTTCCTCCGTCAGACTGTTCAGGGTAAGGACAGCGACATCGTATAATTCCGGATTCGGATCGTATTCTTCCGTAAAACTGGCGAGCAATTCGGCGACATAATAGCCTCCGTACAAACTCATCAGATTTCGTCCGTTCGGCTTAAACCTTTGCTGAAGCTTGGCTTCCGTCAATATATCCAAGCCGGACGAGGACTTGCGGATGAAGACTATCCGACATACGGCTAACAGGTCAATAGCAGCCTCGAAGGGACCTTTTATCCGTTTTGCCCCTTTTGCCACGGCGGACAGCTTGCCAAAGTCTCGTGAGAAAAAGGTCACCACCCGACTGGACTCACTCCAGTCGGCCAGGCGGATGATCAGTGCCTCCGTTTTTTCACTCGACATGGGGAATTGTCCATAACACAGATGGGCCCTTAAACATACAGGCCCTGGGATAAATTTGAGAAGGAGACTTGCTTCTTCAGGGGTTGGTCGTGAATTATAGAAGAGAGTGATCATCTCACCTACCCAGACGACCTTGTAAGGAGGCCCCGATGCCAACATTCCGACGAAACTTCCTGATCCTGCTCCCACTGGCCCTGCTCACTGCCAGCCTGCTTTTTCAGGGAGGAGCGGACGCGGAACCCAAAGCGGAAAAAACTTCGGCCCCCCAATTGGAACCGATCGAACTGGGAATAACCCGGAACGTACATCAATTCGGTCCGACCTTGTTATGCGGCCAGCCAGACAAAGCCGCTTTTGAAAAAGCCCAACAGGAGGGCATTAAGGTCGTCGTCACCTTACGGAAAGAGAATGAGATCAACTGGGATGAAAGCAAGCTGGTTCAGGATCTCGGCATGGAGTTTCATCAACTTGGCTTTCAAAGCCCCGATTCCCTTTCAGACGAAATTCTGGATAAGTCACGCGATTTACTGCGGAACTCCGATAAATCACCCGTCATGCTGCATTGTGGCTCGGCGAATCGGGTGGGGGCCGTCTGGATGGCCTACCGAGTGCTGGATGAAGGGATTGATCCTCAAACGGCACTGAAGGAAGCTCAACAAGTCGGGTTACGAACTCCCGCTTATGCTGCCGGCGTGATGGATTACATCAAACGCAAAGAGAAAATGGCCGACACAACAGGCATGGCCGATTGAGGGTAATCGGTCAGCTTTTCAGCCATCAACTTTTTCAGCCATCAAATCAATCTTTGGCAAAAACCTCCGCTGGAATCTCTTGAGGAAATTTCTGCTCAGCAGGCAGGCGTTGGGCTGATTGCGGAACATATTCCCCAACGAG
>JAGQQC010000138.1 GCA_020426395.1 Planctomycetaceae bacterium | reverse complement strand
CAAAAGCGAGAAGAGAGCATCTTGTCTTTCTCAGCCACTCGCGCTAAACTTAATTTGAAATGCCTGTTTTTTAGCACACCCTATTTTCTGAAAGAGGCATCATGCTCGGTATCAGTTATTTGAAATCGCCCGCAACGGACTATGTCATTCACTACAAAAAAGGAAACATTAAACAACACGGACAGGGATTATCCTTCTTCTATTTCGCACCGACTTCGGTGATCAGTATCGTGCCGATCTCTTCGGTTGATGTGCCGTTCGCATTCACGGAGGTTTCCAGTGATTTCCAGGATGTGACGGTGCAGGGGACGATGACTTACCGGGTCGCCGATGCTCTCCAATTGGCGACGCTCCTGAACTATACCGTCAATAAATACCGCATGTACCAGTCAGATGATCCGACCAAGCTTGGAGAACGGCTGGTGCAAACGGCCCTCACGGGAGCCCGACAATATATTCAGGCTCATCCACTGCGAGAAGTGCTGCGGAGCGCCAAGGAACTGGAAAGCGATGTGACGACCGCTTTACGAAATTCCGCAACGATGACACAGCTCGGTGTGGAAGTGCTGGAGGTCTCCATTTCGTCGATCAAACCGAATCCGGAGATGGCGAAAGCCCTTCAGGCGGAAGCGCGGGAAGAATTGCTGCGAGAGGCAGATGAAGCAATTTATGCCCGCCGGAACAAGGCAATTGAACTTGAGCGGGCTGTACGAGAACAGGAACTGGCAACCGACAAAATGGTGGTCGAACGCAATCGTGACATCCAGGAAACCAAGATGGACGGTCAGATCGCGATTGAGCAGCAGCGAAGCAAACTGGTAGAAACCAAGGTTGAAAACGAACGGATTGAAGCGGAAGCGAAGGGAGCGGCGCTCAATGCGGTTCTGGGACCTGTTCGCGAACTCGACTGGCGAATGCTGATGGCGCTCCAGGGAGGTGAAAATTCCAATATCCTCATCTCGGCCGCCTTCGAAGAACTCGCCAAAAAGGCGGACAAGATCGGACAACTCAACATCACGCCGGACTTACTCAACAGTCTACTCAAAAGAGAAGAGTATTAAGGAGAAGGTTTCATGTTGAATAAGAATCGACTGCCGAGAATTGTGGTCGTCACCCGCAAGACACGGATGGAAAATCTGCGGCAGCGGTGGGCGACGCGAGGGCAAATGAACTTCATGTTCCGCCAGAACAAGGCGCATGTCGCCATGAAACGACGTGACATGGATGTCGATGCCATCATGGCTGAACCGGAAGATGATTTAATCAGCGAATTCACAGAGGAATTCGACACCTACCACGATGCCGTAAAAGATATTCAGAGCGAACTCGACCTGGGTTATCCCGTACAAGTCATTGATCGGGAATATCTGGCGACAGTCGGTTTCGATATGTGCGCGGTGGTGGTCGTTGTCGGGCAGGATGGACTCGTCGCGAATACGGCGAAGTATGTCGGTGACGTACCCATCATTGGAGTGAACCCGGATCCAGATCGGATTGACGGCGTACTGTTGCCCTGGCGACCTGCGGATGTTCGTCAGGTTGTACAGCGGGTGATTCGTGGAAATTACCAGGTTCGAGAAGTCACCCTGGCGGAAGTCCAAATGCACGACGAACAACGTTTGCTGGCATTCAACGACTTCTATATCGGGTCGAGGACACATGTGTCGGCCCGCTATGAATTAACCGTGGGAGGTCGGAGTGAGGAACAATCTTCCAGCGGTATCCTCGTTTCAACAGGGGCCGGCTCGACCGGCTGGATTTCGTCCGTTCTCAATATGACTCGCGGCGTCTGCCAATATCTCAATACGAACGTAGGTCCCGAGAAATCGCTCCAAATGGATTGGGATGCCCACCGCTTGCTATGGGTCGTCCGCGAACCGTTCCGGTCGCAAACCACGGGAATAGAACTCGTCTGTGGTGAGTTGAGCGGCGTGGAAGAGATGATGATCGAATCTCAGATGGATTCAGGCGGTGTTATTTTCTCCGACGGGATTGAAGCAGATTATCTGGACTTTAACGGCGGAGCAATTGCTCGGATCGGTATCGCGGATCAGCGGGCGCGGTTGGTAGTGGGATAGTTTGCTGTCACCGATGCATCACCGAGTTCCGCATCAGACCGTCGTGGAAGCCGGTTCCTTCGATGTGCCCTTGACGGGCGAAGACGTAGAGGGCGGCCTGGAAGATCGATTGCAGGCAGGATTGGATGATCCCGAGCAGGAGGAGCAGGACGATACCGACCGCGATGAGGGTGACGCCGAGGACGAACATCTCTTTCGCGGCGATCAGGAAAAAACCGCCAATGAGTAATATCAGGCTGGGGATATTCAGAAAGAAGAAGATGACTCCAAAGCTGAAGTTACTTACCAATTGTTCGCCCCAGGTCTGTTTGAGCATCTTCGTCGATTTCGTCAGGGATTGAATCGGACCGATTCCCTCGACGACGAGAATGGGGATGACGAGGAAGCTGGTCAGCGTCCAGACTGTTCCCAGGAGACCGGCCACAATCGCGCCGACTTTCTCGGAGCGGTCTTCGATCAACCTTAAGATGAGTCCGACTGTCGCGCTGACGATCGCCCAGCCAAAAATCTGGGGTAACCGGCGGTTGGCGAATTTGAAGCCATCCCCCAGCGTCGGGTTCTTCCCCATCATCCGCTTGACAGCGGCCCCGATCACCGCGGCGTTGAAGTAGGTCATCACGAAATAGTTCGCCACATAAAACAGAAAGAGAACCCCGTAATAGATCACCTGCTCCTGCACCGGAGCCTCTTGAGCGGGTGGAACGAGGTTCTCGTTAATCATATAGAAGGGAAGCAAAAACGTTGCTGAAACGAGCAAACAGCAGATCGAAGAAAAGACGGGGAAAAAGAGCAACTCCTTGTCCTTCTTGAGTAAGTCCCAACTGGCCCCCATCAATTCCCAGGTATTTCCGATCCGGCTGAAGAAGAACATGGAGAGGCTCCTTTGGTGTCTTTAGATTTGCACGGCGATGTGAATTCGGTAAAATGAAAAACCCATTGAGAGGAAACGCAGTTTTCAGGAAATTGGTTCATCTTATTTTGTATGTATCAGCCAAAGTTGGCAACCGGCTCCAATTCATCCGGTAGCTCAACTCCCTCTGGCAAGAGTTGGTTCAATTGTGTGGTGATGAACTCGGTGTCTTCCTTTTCTGGACGGAACACCGCGTCTATGCTTATCGGTTTCTCAATTTTGAAACGATACCACCCACGGTTGAACGGAACTTCCTCAACGGCAGTGACGGAATTCCAGGGAACAAATCGAGGACCAATTAGAACACGCGGTTGAATTAGACCACGGCGCGTCACGATAAATTTATAACAATAAGTCTGTTGCACCAACAACATCAAGCAGATAACCCAGGCAAGTGAAGAGACAGGCAGGCCAGAGTGGATTAATTCACTCTCACTATTGAAAGCGCTATATGTAGAGGCTGCAACCCAGAAAAATATCAGCAGCACATTTGCGATGGCCATGTAGAGCAAACCGTTTCCGCTCTCATTTTCATTGAGGTAAAAAAGAATCTTGCCACCTTGTTTGCGTGCTTGGATTGTGCGAAAAAGCGCGAGGATAGTCACGCCCATCGCCAACATAAAAAACAATCCCATCGTGAGGTAAGCGATCCTCATAATCTTCTATTCCTGCTTTTCAATCTGGTTGGTCTGAAGACAAGTGTAACGCGTCCGGAAGAGTTGAAGCCATATAAAGCACAGGAACGGTAATCGTTCCACTTTGTGCTTTAGAGTCTTGATATTGAAAATGAAATCTTGAACCGTTCGAAACTGATGATCTTCAATAAATACTCGATCCATGCTAACAGATCACCAGCCATAGCTCATCAATAAAATGAACACTTTTACCCCTACTGAAACCAGTCTTGGCCCGTTTTCCTTGAATCGTTAATATTCGCGGCCTCAGTTTTCCCGATCACCCTCCGTTTCGAGCGAGGTTGGCGCCCAGGATGCCCTCATTTTTTGACCGACATGCCGATACAAGCGACCGCTGGCGACGAATTTGCGCCGGGATGGTGCTGGCGTGTTTGTTGGTGACTTCGGGGAGTGGGTGTGTGTTTCGCCGGATGACGATCGAATCCGATCCTCCGGGAGCGCTCGCCTATGTTGATGGGAAAGAGGTGGGCTATACGCCGGCGTCGTTCTCATTCCTGTATTACGGCACGCGGGAAATCAAGCTGGTTAAAGATGGTTACCAAACCTTGACCGTCATGCAGAAGGTGCAGGCCCCCTGGTATCAATGGCCGGGAATTGAGTTCATCGCGGACAACTTCTCACCGCAGAAGGTGACCGACCGGCATGTCTACCGGTACTCAATGCAGCGACAACAGATTCCGCCGTCGAATGAATTACTGGAGCGAGGACGCTCATTCCGCTCCCAGGCAGAATTCGGACAGTAACAGGCGGCGACGCCTTACTGATTCAGTGCCCGTTGTATCACACAACATCAAATACGCATAAAACGGATGTTTCGCGCGTAATGTCCCTGCAAACCTCAGCAGGTTAATATTACTTAAATGGCCGCCACGCTTACTGATCGAGCACTTCTACTCGGCTGGTGGAAGACATGAATTCCTGAATGGCGCTTTCGTTCTCGATGGGATCTTCCACTGAGTAAATCGCGTTACTAGCCGGAGCCGATTGACGATTCAGGCGGTGCAGACGATGCGGTTGAAGATTGTGCAGCAAACTACAACCCGTACTGGTCGAAACCCAGGCGGCGATTACGAAAGCGGTGAGGATAAAGCGTACTCTGGTCATTTCCGGACGTCCCTGCCGGTCGTTGAGAGCGGATTAGAATGAGGAGAGAGATAGGGGCGAATGTTATCAAAGAAAGCCGGGAACTCCAAGGCGAATCTGAATTTCGCTCTTGAGACTCCCGGTTCTTGTAAACTTTACAGATGAAACACCCCCCTTAGCGTGAGAACAGTTTCTGTAACTGGTTATCGAGTTCATTCTGTAGATAATTCTGAGCGGCCGAACCAGCGAACTGGCTGGCAAAAACGGCCAGGGCTTGCTGATCGACAATCGGTTGCTTGAGCGTTCCAGAAATGGGAACCCGCAAGACATGCCCACGCATGGAGGCAAGCAGGCGATTATTACCGAGCCATTTTTCCTGAATCGGGATTTCGGCCACCAAGTTCAGGGAATTATCCAATCCGACAGAACCGGTGGTATACAGCACAGTATCATCGATCTGGAATTCCAATCGCTTATGATAAACACGTCCCCCCGTCATACGGAATTCGGACTGTTGCTGAGGCATCACAATCCAGGTACTGTTCCCCGTATTGCCAGTGAACGTGCTGCGGTTGATAATGCTTTTGACCTGCTTGACGAGAGCCGTCAGTTGATTGGCCATTTGACCGGGACGAACCTCCGCGCGTTCAACTTGCAGGACGCCCGTCACATCAGAACTGGAGGGAGTCATGAGCGGAATTTGTGCACTATTGATATCCATCGAGAAGTGCCCCTCAACCTGACTGACGTCAGACAGCATGGGAGCCACATATTGCAACAGGTCGGCACATAATTCCGGAGTAAGCTTGATATTCTCCATGACTTTGGAAGGATCGAGATGAAGTGTCGGTGATGCCTGATCAAACCGGATGTGAGGAGACAGATTGACGCGTCCTTCCGCAACTTGCAGGGAGACAGGTTCGATCCGCAAAATCTTGTCATCCAGTTGTAACGCCAGTTCGCCGGGACCAACGGGTAGTCCATACAACCGGGCGGAATCCCACGCAAAAGCAGCTTGTCCCTTAAGATTACCGCTGTTCAAACTGACGTTCTGCACGGCAGCATTCGTTCCATAACTGCCATCTGGATTGATCGCCGGAGGGGGAGTATTCGCCGCCCAGGCCCCAAGAGGACCGGAGAGAACAAACGATTTCTTATGATGCCCGGTCAGTTGGACTGCTGGGTCATCTGAGAGCTGCAGGACACGCATCAGGTTTTCCAGGTCGTATTCAACGTTCCCGGAAAGCTCAACATTCCGAACGGTGCTCAATTCTGAAATTTTTCCGTAGGTATGTAATTTCAACAGTTTCGAATCAACGGTTAACTGTTCCAAATCGAGTAAGTCCGATTGCCGTGCCGTTTTCCACGTGACCTGAAATGTGTTTTCCGCCCAGAGCGTTTTTCTGGATGTCACCGGGGAAGCGAGCGGGGCACCAAAGGAGGAATTGGAATTCCGAGGATAGGATGTTTCGAGTGAAGTCAATGAAAATTGATCCAGGGTGAGTTGACCAATTGTTCGCGCAATTTCAGATCCCCGGTCGAATTGCAACTGGAATTTGGCGAGCCCTCCCAACTGAAAGTTCTGCAAGAGGGGATGATTGGCAAACCAACCTGAGATACGATTCAGGTCTGCTTTCAGCGCGAGATTCCCTGAGATTTCGGGGGTCGAATTCGCCACAGGTTGCACCTTCAAACCGACCGTACGAACTCCCAGGCTAGAACTGGCGACCGTCAGATCTTCCACAGTCAAATCACCCGTATTGCGATCAAACTCACCCACCGTTTGGACTCGCAGTTTGGGTTCTTGAATAGAAATTCCTGGTTTTTCCGCGACGAACGAGTTGATATTCAGATTGGTATCCACAAACCTCAAATGTTCGGAAGAGAGGCTGGATTGCGAAGTCAGATTGATGTCTCCCCGAAGTTGCCAGGGGTCAAGCGAAGTAAACGGACGCAATCGATTCTGCCAGTTGGCCAGATCTCCCTGCAAGGTGGTCGCAAATGTATAAGGAGGGTGTCCAAGTTCTACGGGAGAAGTCAAAATCGTTTGCAAGCGATCATTGCCACTGATAAGCACCAGTTTGGCGGCATCAATTCGTTGCAATTGGCGATCAACAAGTAATCCCTGGGTAGAGCTTTCCACGATTAATCGTTGTTCTTGCCAGGGAGCACTGCCTGGCCAACTCATATTGAAGTTCTCAACAACCAACCGGCTATCGGCGGACCAGTTCGCCCCGTTTTGCAACCGGGTTTGAAACTGAGCGTTCATTCTTCCTTGCAGAGTCTCGAAACCGGGATCAACAAATTGAGCAAGCTGCACGGAGAACTTCTGCAAGTCGGCAGTTAACTGAAATCGGGCTGATTCAAGGGAACCTTCCCCCTGGAATTCCATGAATTCGGAAGAACCTCGCAATCGATCTACGACGGGCCAATCATTTTCGAGATGCAACTGGCAATCAATTTTCAGCGGCTCTTTCCAGGCGACCGATTTGCCATTTTGTTCCGCGAGAAGATCGGTCGTTCCCAATCGGGCTTGCAGGACACGTTGACCATTCTGATCGAGCGTATGCAAGGAAAGGTCGGCCTGACCGGCAACGATGCGCATCTCTTTACGAATCGATAGTGCCTGAGGGAATAGATTGGCCAACTCGGCCAAGTCGACGTACCCCTGAATAGCCAAATCGGAGTTCAGCAAAGTTGCCAACTTCTTTTGCCAGTTTGGTTGAGCGAGAAACTCATCGAGGTTCATTTCTCCCAATAAGCGGGCGTGACCCAGGGCGGAATCAAGCGTGGCGTTTTCGAATTGCAGTTTCTGGGGAGAAACTTGCAGAGCCCCGGCTGTTTTCAATTCGGGCAGGTAAAGCGGATCGCCTCCCATCTGATCGGGAAGTAAGACTTCCAACTGATCGACATGCAGCGGACCGCTTAACGCAAGAGAAGGGAAGGGGGTGGACCGATCCCATACACAAGTTTGATCGGCTGTGACTCGCCCTCCCAATCGGGCGGCAGGTTGCCAGCGACTTAAGAGGGCTTTCCAACTGACTAAATCGAGCTGGTCTGTTTTCCAATGTAATGATCCTGACTGGTAGGTTGCATCGAAATCACCGACGAGATGTAGTGGAGCATCGTTAACTGTCCCGGTCAGTTCCAGTTTTGTTTCGGCAGCGGTTCGCTCCAAACGCAGTTCTTGCAGCGAGGTCGTATTCACCAGCGTACCTGCGTTGTCATACACCTCAACCGTTGCGTTTTCTAAAATCAGATTTAGCTGCGCTGACTCTCCGTTCGGATCCTGAGCCGCCAAGATAGGATTCAGCAAATCCTCAACATTGCTTCCACCATCGCGCAGTTTTACCTTGAGCACTGGCGCAGCCAGTTTGATGGTTCCCAGGTTGTCTCCCTGGAAAACGAGCGCGAAGAGGGTGTGTTCAGTACGAATCTCGGAAATGGTGACTGTCGGCTGGTTTTGTTTATCGGAGATGGTGACATCATGCAAAACGACAGGGGACATCCAGTCGAGCGAAGCAAATTTCACATTCAACTTTTGGTCAAAACCGGAGATCAAACGCGTTAGGGCCGGATTTCTCAAATCGGTATTGGCAATGATCATCGGTGCCACCCAGGCAACGGTGAGCAGAATGATCGGACCGGCCAACCAGCTCACCCCGAACCCTTTTTTCTTTTTCTTGCGGGGCGAGGGGGCTTCCTGGTTTTCGATTGCGGTTTCTTCGAGCGGCTCAGATTGGGTTTGCTCTGCCATGGTCATGGACTCACGTTTCGTAATCAGCGGTTTCAAGTCGAAATCTCCGTACGCACTGCTCCCTATCTGCAAGGAGCATTCCGTAATTCTAAAGATCGTCTGATCCACGGATAGATCGTTTGCTAACCGGCAATTTCTGCCGGTTTGATTTGAAAAAGCGTCACCCCACCCATCACTTCCACCTATTCCACTCATAGCCCCAACTCTTCCTATCCCGGCATCTCAACTTGACCCTCAAAGGTTAAAGCCATTTTGACCTGATCAGGACTGTTTGCGTTTCTGAATCGACCTGAAGAGGAATTTGTTTGAGAAGAACTTTGTAAATTTTCCAAAGAAGTGAGGCCGTATTGCCCAAACTCGCATTGCCATGAAGATTGTTTTTGTCATAAAACGCACGCCCCAACAGGATGGATCCAGCCGGTTTCCGTTCCAAACCCCCTCAACAGGCCCACTCCTGTAACGTGGGAGGAAATTTTGGCTGTGAAATGGATGTCAGACTCCCTGCTGCTCCAAGGATGGAATTAAACATGATTCAAATGCGATTGTTATCTTCTCTCTGCACCACGACATTGTGTGCTGGTCTTCTGGTCGGTTGTGGTTCTTCTGAGGAAAGCCCCTCAGACTCGGCTAATAATGCCACCAGCCCAGTTCAAAACAGTGCGACCGCTGAAGTAAAGACAGCGGCAAATGTTTTGCCGACGGCCTCGATCAATTCTCCTGAAACGAAAGAGCCGGTTGAAGAATCGGCCGAGGGAATGATCAAACAGATCAGCGCTGTGCTACGGCAACCATTAGTCGGTGGCAAAGGAACCTCCGATCCCAAACAGATTCCGCAGTTGATGAAGGAGCGGAATAAATCGATCGTCGGTTTAGCCTCAAAAGGGGTTTTACTTGCTCACCAGAACAAAGATAGCGAAGAGGTCATGCATCAACTGGTGCAACGCCTTTCGGAAGCCCGCCTCCAATTAGCGTTGCAGGGAGATCAGGATGAAGCGGAATCGCTGTACTCTGATGCCGATTTCCTGAGAGAACAACGTCCTGGATCTAAAGCGGCCATGGAAGCTTCCTATGCAGTCGTCCGGTTCGCCAATACGAACGCAATGCTGCACAGCCAGAAGAGTTCAGAGAATAATACCGAATGGATCACGGAATTCGCCCGACTTGCTCGAACTTTCTGCCAGGCATTTCCCCAGGAAGAAGCCAAAACATTGCCTTTGTTACTCGCCGCCGGCAAAAGCTGTGAGCGATACAATCTCGCGGAAGAGGCCAAACTCTGCTATGCCCAGATTCTTGATCAGTACCCAGAGACAGCACAGGGTGAGCAAGCCAAAGGAGTTCTACGACGACTCAGCCTGCCTGGTCAAAGTCTGAAATTTGGAGGATCGACCTACCATGGCGAGTTCTTCAAAATCGAGCAAAACCGCGGCAAAGTCACTGCAATTGTTTACTGGAGCTCCAACATCGGGGGCATCGGGGAAACGTTGACTAAAATCGATGCCGTTGCGAAGAAGTATGACCCCTCCCAACTGGAAGTTGTGGGTGTGAGCCTGGACCAGGAAGAACTCCCAATGGAAGTCGTGGTGGGTGACTCCGGAATTACCTGGAAGCAATTGCTCGACCCGGATCCGACCAAACGAAGCTGGCAGCACCCGGTGGTAAAATACTATGGCGTGCTGAACGTTCCGAGCATCTGGCTGGTTGATCAGAATGGAGTTGTCGTCAGCACTAATACTTCACTCGACAATCTCGAAGCAGACTTGTCGAAACTGG
>JAGQQC010000137.1 GCA_020426395.1 Planctomycetaceae bacterium | reverse complement strand
CCCCGCATCCTTCACAATTTCAGCTTCCCGTTCGTGGTAATGGGCATTGAGAACCTGATGCGGGACACCGCGAACCAGTAGTAACTGAGAAAGTGCTTCCGAGGCTTCCACCGAAGGTGTTCCAATCAGAATCGCCCGGTTTTGTTCACGCAGGTTTTCGACATCGTTCGCAACAGCTTCCCATTTGGCTTTGAGATTCGGAAAAAAACGTGTTTGCAGGCCTTTTCGGATACAGGGTTTGTTCGTCGGAATCACGGCGACTTTGAGGTCAAAGGTCTTTTTAAGTTCGCGACGTGAAGTATACGCCGTCCCGGTCATGCCACTGAGATGGTTATAGTGCCGAAAGAATTCTTGAACAGTGATTCGCGCCGCCTGACCCGTTGCGGCCGTGATGGGAACCATTTCCTTGGCTTCAATTGCCTGATGCAAACCATCCTGCCACTTGCGGCCTTCCATGATACGCCCTGTGGATTCATCAACGATATGCACTTTTTCCTCGACCACCACGTAATCACGGTCACGTTGAAATCCATATTCCGCAATCAAGGCACGTTCCACCTGGGTGTAGATCCGTTGGGTTTCGACTTTATCGAGCACCGTCGGTTTTTTAATCAGCATCAGATGTCGGCAACCAGCATCTGTCAGGTAGGCGGAGCGACGTTCCGGGTCAAAAATGTAATCTTGCACAGGACTCAAGTTTTTACAAACTCGCTGGCTCCAACGCATTAAGGTCACCGTGGCCGAATCATTCGATTTGAGCAAACCGATGATAAGGGGGGTTCGGGCTTCGTCGATGAGAATACTGTCCGCTTCATCAATCAAAGCAAAATAGTGACCTCGTTGGACCTGACCATCGTCACGCTGATTAAACAGGCTCTGACTTGGTCTTTTCTTTTTCGTTCCCTGGGCATCGGCCCCAGAACGGAGTCGATCGCGCAGGAAGTCGAAGCCCAGTTCTTTCGCTGTGCAATAAGTGATGTCACATTGATAAGCCGACCGTCGTTCGTCCGGTTCCATCTCTGCCGTGACGCAGCCGACAGTCAAGCCCAAGGCTTTATAGACCGGCCCCATCAGATCCGCGTCACGTTGAGCGAGATAATCGTTGACCGTGATCACATGGACTCCACGCCCTCGCAAGGCGCGCAGGTAGGAAGGCATGACAGCGGTTAATGTCTTTCCTTCCCCGGTCTGCATTTCGGCAATGTGACCTTCGAAGAGAGCGCAGGCTCCCATAATCTGGACCGAATATTGTTCCAGTCCAAGTACCCGCCGCGAAGCTTCCCGGGCGAGGGCAAATGCATCTGGAAGAATCTCTTTCAGATGCTTCACGGATTTCGCTTGCCAGCGTATTTCCCGACCACGAATCAGGAGTTCTTCTTCAGAGAGATCCTTGAGCTTCTCCGCTCGCGCGATAATATCATTCGCAATCCCTTTCCAGCGGGAAATGCGGGCCGCATTCGGACGGCCTCCTGTTTTGGTCCAATGCCAGACAGTGTTTAACTTCGTCACGATTTCCTCAAACTGTCCGCTCTTTTTGAAGCCATTTAACCTGTTGTCAGTTTCGGTGAAGAAAGATTTCGATCAGCAACCCAAGTTGAGTGCCGGTTTGAAATCATCCTTCAGGAGTTCAGCCACCAGTAGAGGGCTGCACCCGCTGCTATCATAAGCAGTCCGACCAGTAAATAGATCCCTTTTTTCGGCTTCCCGGCTCGATCTCTTTGTTTTTCCGCCCATTGAGAGGTGTAATCGATCTCATACTGAAAGACTTCTGCAATCGTTAATTTGTCTCCAGGTTTCAGAATGGAGCTACGCGTCTCGACGCCATTGACACGGATGCCATTTCGACTTTCCAGATCCGTGATCTTCCAGTATTGGCCATTGAAAATCATACGACAGTGATTCGCCGAAATCATGGGAGAATCAAGCCGAATGTCACATTTCATATCACGGCCAATCAGCAATTCGGAGCGGTGCAACGGAAGGTTATCTTTTCCGTCCATGTTTTTGAGACGTCCATATCGGGCGGCAGGACGAGCATCACCGATTCCACGTTCGGCAAACGATTGATTGTGCCGATTCTGACCGATTTGTTCTTCACGTAATGTTTTTTCCGTATCGAGCAACATATTGGCTTGCGTCGATTTCAGAATGGGACTGGTTTGTGATGGAGGATGGCCAACTGAAGAGGTACTGTTTTCACCACGACCTCGACGTGCAGCTCGGGCCATGCGACGTTGTGCGTCTTCGCGACGGAGTTTCAGGATCGCTTCAAAGTCAAAGTCGATCGGTTCAATCTTGGCCAGTGATGAGATGGCTTCTGCAACTTCTGCTCCGCTTTGATAACGTTCTTCCGGATCTTTTGCGGTCATTTTGGCGATGATTTTATCAACCGCAGCCGGCACGTTGGGGAACTTACTACGCACCAGCGGGAACGGTTTATTACGATGCGCTTCAATTTTTTCTACTGATGTTTTGACCGAATAAGGCAATAGTCCTGTCAAAATCGAATAAAAAGTCCCTCCCAATCCATACAGGTCAGCCCGTCGATCTACTTTCTGACTATCCTCCGATTGTTCCGGTGCCATGTAATCGAGGGTGCCGACTCCATCATGACCGAAAATCATTGAGAGCGAAAATTCCTCATCTTCTGCTCCCTCAATCAGGGCCAGTCCGAAGTCGAGAATTTTAACTTCGGCTTTTTCATTGACGAGGAAGTTCTCCGGTTTCACATCGCGGTGGACCAGTCCACGATCATGAGCGTAATGTAGCCCCAGGGCGATTTGACGGATGATATGACAGGCGACAGGCCACGAGACCGGCCCCTGTTGCATGACCAGTTCTCGGAGGGAAATCCCGTGCACATACTCCATCACCAGAAAATGGCTTCCCGCCGCTTCGCCGGCATCGATGGTACGAGCGATAGAGGGGTGGAACAGTTTTTGGCCGGCACGTGATTCCAATCGGAGACGCGCCATCATGCCAGGGTCATCGGCCAAGTGACTCGATAAGACTTTAAGGACCACGATTTCCTGGGAGTGACTATCTTCAGCCAGATAAACCCAGCCCATCCCGCCCGCTCCCAGTACATCCAGGATTTTGTACTGGTTATAAAAGTAACCGCGGTATCGTCCGGAGAGCAGTCGCGAGGCTTGGTAGTTTGTCAGGACATTTCGAGCCACCAGTGAACTTGCCAATTGGGTCGCTGAAACGGAAACATCTAAACCGAGGTCGCGCACAGTCTCTTCAGCCCGGCGCGGACGGATCAGTTTGCTCCGATTGAGCAACGCCAGGAATTCCTCGCTGGAAAGTGTCGTGGCGACTTTATTCATCGATTCATCATCACAGAGACAACGCACGGGATCAGATTTGAAAATCAGATCGCAGGATAAAACATCCTGGTACGGCCTCCTTGCCGACAAGAATTGAAAGCGCAGCCTGCCTGTTTGCTCCTGGGTGGGTTATACAAATAGGTGGGTTATACAAAAAACGGCCCTGAAACGGGGCCAGTCACGATTGATATTTGACGAAGTAGACAACCGGCGGAAAAGCCGATGTGGACGTGAAATCATAGATAAACCTTAATTATAAGGCATCTGCCGACAATGCAAACAATCTCCCTCTGAAAGCTGCGAGGAATCCGGGAATTTTCATCACTCCTGCCCAATACAAAATTCTGTTAATTTGGGCCGTTTTGAGGGGCTTGTCCGGATTTTCCTCCGGGAAATGGAACAGGTTGCGATTGTTCACCCGTGGAAACAAACCGATGATACCAGTCAATTTCGGGGCTCTCTCCCGTTGGGATCTGCCAGTTTGGTTCAACTTCTTCTTCCAGACGAATGACCCCATGATTTCCAATCACGAGCAGTTTCAGGCTCGTCGGTTGTTGAGTCGCAGGAACCCAGGTGAGCGAGACGGAGGGGCCGTGGTTCGAGAGGATTAATACATTCGTCTGCAACCCGGAGGGATGTGATTGCAGGCGGAATCGTCCTCCGTTTGCCTGGGATGCCTCAAAGCCGGGGAGATAGTTGCTGATGAGTTGCATCAACTCATTGATCGCCGGGGGGATAAATTCGGACGGGGCGACCAGGCGGAAACGGACCGAGACCGGTTGGCCTATCTGACCACTCTTCAAGGCCTGTTTCAAAGCGACCATCAAATCTGAAAACGAGATAGACATTCAGCACTTTCTTTGGAGACGAATTCGCTATCCGGATCGAGTCCGGATTCTTATCATCCACTCTTCGGCTGGAAGATGCAAACCGGAACCGGATGCGGTACAACTATATCTGTTGGCGGATAATTCTCCAATCATGGCACCGTTCCCTTTTTCTTATCTCTTTTTTTGCTCGTTCCAGTTTGCTCCTCCATGTCTGATACATCGTTCTCAAGTGATGATTTGATCCACCGGCAAGATAGCCAGTTGCTCATCATTGATATGCAGGAAAAACTGTTGCCCGCTTTCAAAGAGAAAATCCGTAATAACCTCGTTACGAACTGTCAGTTATTGATCGAGATGGCCCGGTTGTTTGAAGTTCCCATCTCGGTCTCGGAGCAATATCCCCAGGGACTGGGAGCGACGATTTCCGAACTCGGTTTGGCCGACATCGACATCCCTGCCAAAACGGAATTCAGCAGTTGGCCAGCACTTGATTGGCCTTCCCCGTTTAATGACGATTGCGACCGCCCACGGATTATTGTCGCCGGCGTTGAAGCACATGTCTGTGTGATGCAGACGGTCCTCGACCTGATCGCTCAGGGCTATAAGGTATACGTCCCGGTCGATGCGATCGCCAGTCGATTCAAACTCGACTGGAAAATGGCGATCGAGCGATTTGCCCTCGCCGGAGCGATCGTCACCACGACAGAAAGCGTCCTGTTCGAGTGGTGTGGTAAAGCAGGGACTCCCGAGTTCAAACAGTTAAGCCAACGGCTAAAAGTAAAGAACCAGCAAGACTGAGATTCGAAGAACCTTTTGATAAACCCTAAAACAGAATAAATATGATTAACTGGGTAGCCCGGACAATCACGAAGTGTTGTCCGGGTTGCGGAGCAACAAGCGGCGAGCTACGTTTGATGTCGAATTCAGAATCTCATTTCAAGTGACATCGCCGCTTATGACTGACGGCACCCAGACAACGCTGAGGCGATTGTCTGGGCTACCCACCAGTTCTACTAACCTACGAAATCCCCTTGATCAGCCAGTTCATGGAAATCCAAACACATGTCTGAAGAAATCGTCCCTCCTGTTCGTCCTCCCCGTCGGATTCTGATGGGCCCCGGTCCCAGTGATATCTCCCCGCGTGTCCTCGCTGCGATGGCCGCTCCGACCGTCGGGCATCTCGATCCGTACTTTCTCAAAATTATGGACGAACTCCAGCAGATGCTGCGACAAGTCTTCCGCACTGAAAATCGGTTGACCCTCGCCATCAGTGGAACGGGCAGTGACGGGATGGAAGCGTGTGTCTTCAACTTGATTGAACCGGGAGACAAGATGCTCGTTTGCGTCAACGGTGTCTTCGGAGGCCGCATGGCGGAAGTCGGTCGACGTGCCGGCGCGGAAGTAGTGACGATTGAAAAACCGTTCGGCGAAATCTTCACGACCACTGAAGTCGAAGCCGCTCTTAAGGAGCATCAACCGAAAGTCGTCGGTATCGTCCATGCCGAAACATCGACCGGCGCCCTGCAACCGCTGCATCACATCGCCAAACTGGTGCATAAGTACGATGCCCTGATTCTCGCCGACATGGTCACTTCCCTGGGAGGTCTGCCGGTTGAGATCGATGAATGGGGCATCGACGCGGCCTATTCCGGGACGCAGAAATGTCTCAGTTGTCCTCCCGGCCTCGCCCCCGTGACCTTCAGTCCTCGCTCAGTGGAAGTCATGGACAAACGGAAAGAACCGGTGCGCAGTTGGTATGTCGATCTCAGCCTGATCCGCAATTACTGGGGAGGCAACCGGGCCTACCACCACACCGCTCCCATCAACATGAACTATGGCTTACATGAAGCCCTGCGTAACGTTCTTGAGGAAGGTCTCGAAGCCCGATTCGAGCGACATCAGTTGAATCACAAAGCACTCAAAGCTGGGTTAAGCGCCATCGGAATCGAATACGCCGTCGAGGAAGAAAATTCACTGCCGATGCTCAACGCCGTGAAAATTCCGGAAGGCATCGACGATAAAAAAGTCCGCGCTCAACTCCTCAATCAGTTCGGCATCGAAATCGGTGCCGGTCTCGGCCCGATGGCCGGCAAAACCTGGCGCATCGGCCTAATGGGCGAAGCGAGCCGCGAATCCAACGTCCTCCTCTTCCTCGCCACCCTCGAACAATGCCTCCCCAAACAAGGCTACGAACTGACCCCGGGAGCAAGCATCGCCGCAGCGAATAAGGTTTATGCGGGGTGACAAGTTTAGCCCGGACTTAAAATCAAATGAAACGCGTTGTTTACATAACTGGCACTGCAATATTGATTTTAAGTTGTGGGGCATTTTTATGGCTCCTCAACGGGGGCCGTGTAACTTACGTAGGCTCTCGTACCTATCAGGTCGATAACTCAGAACGCGAAATAACAGATTCCATCGCTATAGAGTATGGAACCTTGGCGTTAAGTGAGATTTATGCAGATGCGTGTCCCTGGAAAGCAATTCCACACGGACGTACTCAAGAAGAGAATGAATTCTTCTCTCAGAATGTCCATACGGCGAACGAAGGAGCCATCCGGTTTGAAAATACTTGTGACCAAGTACGCCGGACCGTAGTGCTGGAATTAAAGGATGGAAATATCGCGTGTGATATTTTCATTCCCAAATAAATAGAATCACACGGGGATTACTCTTCGAGATGATTTAAGCTGTTGACATCGCTACTTTGAGCAGGCGTTGTCGATTGGAAATTAAATGAGTTTCTAACATTTTCTCTTGAACAGAGCTAAGCGAGCCTTCGTCGTAACGCACTGTTGTCAACTTCTTGAGTTCCAACAAAGGGGCAATATCACGGATCTCTGAGTACCGAGTCAGGTCGAGGTATTTGAGATTTGGGATATGAGCAAGTGGTGACAGATCAGTGAGTGAAATGCATTCACAAAGATTAAGATAAGTCAGGTTCTGTAAACAAGCCAATGGTCGCAGGTCACATACCAGGTGACAACTATTAAGCAGCAGAGCTTCCAGCGACGAAAGCTTTGATGTCGCTGTTAGCTCTCGAAGATTATCACAATACGACAGATCAAGTGTCAGTAATTGATCCAAGCTGGAAATCGGCGTCAATTCGGTAAGAGCGTCATTACCGTAAAGAAACAATTCGGTAATCTCGCTGAGAGAAGATATTCCGTCCAAATCTGTTAAATCAGGGGAAAAGGTGAATTCCAAGTGCTCAAGTCCCGAAAATCTATGAAGAAAATTCAGGTTAGTTCCTTCAAAGCCGTTAATATCCAATGACCGAAGCTGGCTTGCGTGCGAAATCGTTTCGAGGATATCTGAGGGAGCCCCATGTGAGATGCTCAGCGACAGTAACCCTTCGAGATCATCCAGTAATTCAATGTATTCATTTCTCGAAACCATACCGACTGATATGTGCTGGATATTCCGGATAAGGTCCGAATCTTTAAGTTGCGGTAGCGATTTGGAATTATAACAAGTCACTACAAGGTTGCTGTTGGGCTTGACAATACAATTCGCCAATCGGGAAGGGAGATGTCCTCCAATATGCAAATTATTTAGAGTCGTCGGTAACGACTGTTTATTCGAACCGGTAACGGGAGCGTTATCGTCTGCTGCTTCAGTGGGGACAAGAGAAGAAATAAGTTCCATTCTCTGCACTTGTGGCGGGATGTTTAATGAGTCGAGGCGTGAAAAGTTTTTCAAAGTCAGTTGGGTAAGGGATGTCAATTCGTCAAGAAATGAAGCGTCGATTACCTCACCGTTCCACCAGAGTAGTAATGTCTGTAGACGTCGTAGGCTGCTCAAGGGTTGCAGGGAACAGTGTGGAAAATTGATCGTGAGTTCCAGGAATTCGAGAGATTCCAGGTTCGCCAGGGCAGCGATGTTGTACCCGGTTTCACTAAATGTGGAGAGTTCGAGTGATTCCAGAAATGTCAGTTCACCTAGCCATTCAGTTTCTGTCACCGACTTGGCGCTCAGATGGCGTAATGAAGTGATGGTTTTCAAAAACTCACACGTTTTCAGTTCACTCACACAAATCACGTCCAGTTTTTCTAGTGAAATGATCCCTTGCAAACGAGTGAAGTCGAATGGTTTTGGATCTTCATTCAGCGATAATTCCTTGAGCGATGGTAACTTTCGAAGAGTTGGCCAGTGAGGAAAAGGGTCTAGGCAGTCGATTGATAAATGTTCCAATTGATCCATCAAGAGTAACGGAGAGAGGTCCGTCATTCTTTCGTGCCATCGGAAGTGCAACCCTTTCAATTGATGCAATTCGAGAAGAGGTGATAAATCACTAAAAAAATCCGTGTCGAAGAGTTCGAGTACTCTTAATTTAGGCATCGACGTCAGCAAACTGAGATTATTGAAAGGGTCGTACCAACTCAGGTAAAGTTCCTCCAACTGGTGGAGCGCCCCCAGAACGGATAGATCGGTTACCTGTTCTGATTCAAACAAATGCAGCCGTTTGAGATTAGGCAGTAGGGCGAGTGACGAAATATCGGCCAGAGAGTTGATTTCCGAAAGATCGAGTTCCTCAATCTGGTGGAGGTCGTCCCCGGTTAAATCGATTCGTTGCTTGCCCAGATTCTTTGCGATGACATTGGCGATGATTCCAGAGAAATGGGACGGTATGGTCATGCTTGCGAGACCTCGTTGGTGCGAATCTGTAGAACTGCGTCGCCCGACATTCGCCGCTTGTGCCTGCGGCACCCAGACAACTCTTCGAGATTATCTGGGTTACCCATTTGATTGACCCGGACAATCGCGCTAGTGTTGTCCGGGCTACCCGTCTTTCTTCATCCGCCCCGCATACTGAGTCTCAATGTACTGCATGTACTCGCCCGTCTTAATCCGCTGTACCCAGTCGGTATGCGATTGATACCAGGTGATCGTGTCGCGGATGCCCTGTTCGAAGGGGATTTGGGGGGACCAGCCGAGGTCGGTTTCGGCTTTGGTGCTGTCGATGGCGTAGCGGAGGTCGTGGCCGGGGCGGTCCTGGACGAAGGTGATCAGGTCGCGTGATTTACCCAAGAGGTCAATCAGGATGTGCGTCATCTCCAGATTGGTCAGTTCGTGGTGACCACCGAAGTTATAAACCTCGCCGATTTTTCCTTTCCGCAGGGCGGCATCGATACCGCGACAGTGATCGAGAACGTGAATCCAGTCACGGACGTTCTCCCCGGTACCGTAAACCGGGAGTGATTTTTCTTCCATCGCATTGGAGATGAACAGCGGGATCAATTTTTCCGGGAACTGATACGGGCCGTAGTTGTTCGAACAGCGAGTGATGACGGCGGGGAAGTCGAATGTGTGTACGTAACTGCGGACGAGTAAATCGGCCGCTGCCTTGGAAGAAGAGTAGGGGCTGTTCGGCGCGAGGGGTGTTGTCTCAGTGAAGTAACCTTCTTGACCGAGAGAACCGTAAACTTCATCGGTCGAAATTTGCACGTACCGCTCAAGACCAATTTCCCGGGCGCCATCGAGTAAAACCTGCGTGCCGATCACATTTGTCTGGACGAACGGGCCGGAGTCGATAATGCTCCGGTCGACATGACTTTCGGCGGCGAAATTGAGAATCGCTTCTGGTTTCGTTTGCTTGAGCAAATCAAGAATCGCGGTCCGGTCGCAGATATCGATCTGATGGAAATGATACTGCGGATCCTCTTCGAGATCGGCCAGGTTTTCGAGATTACCGGCATAGGTCAACTTGTCGACATTGTGGATGGTTTGTTCCGGATACAACTCGCGCTGCATCCGGATGAAGTTGGAACCAATAAATCCACAACCGCCGGTAACTAGAATTGATTTCATGGCTAACGATCCGAAAGTCCCGTGGGTTAGAGATGAGAGTCATTCCATTCTATTACTTTTCACATCTTTACATAGCGACTACTGGCGGCGCAAAACCACGTTTTCAAGGACTTTTCGTGCGCAAAAGCCACCACACTTATCTTGGACAAGATTCTAGCCCGCGGAACGGGTTACCGGGACTGTCTTGTTGCTGTTGTGTTCAGTTTTGCTTGTTTATGAAAGCCAAACTGGTGTTCTATTCCGCTTCCGGTTCTGGAGCATCATCGTTGCTCGTTTCAGGAGCAGGAGATTCTGATTCCGAACTGGGGGCTTCCGCTTCAGGAGGCGTATCCAGTTCTTCCTCGTCGGCAA
>JAGQQC010000136.1 GCA_020426395.1 Planctomycetaceae bacterium | reverse complement strand
TCGTTCCAGCTTTGCTTTTTCAGAAAAAGTACTGGTGCCGACTGAGTCGAGCAAATTCCAGGTATTGATCGCTCCTCCTTCAATGAGAGAAAGCCCTGTCTTTTGATGTATCTCATTGATGTTCCGCGTAGAAACTTCAATTTCTTCCGGGAATTCCTCGAAGGGGTAATCAATATCTTCGAATTGTTTCAACTTCTCGAACATGATGATTGAGGAAGCTTTCATCGACCTGTCAAGAAAGTCGATATTCTCGTCATTTGAATAAAACTCAACGAGACGCGTGTAAACGGTCGATTCGGATGGATCGAGGACGGTTACTGTGTCATCAGTCAAACGGGAGAAAAAGTTGGACTCGATCTTGAACTTGTAAGATTGATGGAGCTTTGCTTCTTCTGCCGGCGCTTGAAGGGTGACTGTATGTTCTCCTTCCGACACGGAGATTTCCTGTTTCCCTTGCGGAGGAACACGAACGAGCTCGTCGTCGACCAGCACGTCGATCGGTTGAGGCAATCCGTTTACCACAAAGACGGGACGGTTTCCTTTTTTGTAGAAGGAACCGAAAGCGATCAGCCCGACGACAAAGAAGACGAATACGAGACCGATGACCCAGGGGCGTTGGTAGAGAGGTGTCGGTTTGAGAATTCGTGCTGGAGAAGCAACCTGTTTTTCTGTTTTGCGTACGGCCTGTGAGAAATCTTGAGATCGTGAGATTTCAGGATCCTGTTTGTGCAGTTGTGAAAACAGGCGATGGGCTTTCTCGTGGTTTCCTGCTTCCTGAAATCCTCTAGCCAGCATGAAAAAGATTCCGGGATCGTACAGTTCGCTCTCCGGTCCCATGTCTTCCAGAAATTTTTCGGCGCGGTCGAGTTGCCTCTCCTGAATCAAAACGATCGCCATTCCCCGTTTGGCAATCGGGTTATCAGGAGCCAGCTCATAGGCTCGTTTCATGCTCTTGCGTGCTTCATCTGGACGACCAATCACTTCGTACCAGGTGCTCAGGTAGAAGTGTGCCTCAAAATCTCGCGAAAAACGTTCCTTGATGAGACGAGCGATTTCTGCGGCTTGTTGTTGCTTGCCTGCTTGATGAAAGGTTTGGTGCAGTTCAATTGCCGCTTCCAAATCTTCCGGGTTTTGCTTCATACGGAGCATGGCGTCGGTGAGAGCCGATTCGACAGAATTTTCCCAATCTCTCAGTTTGAGAACGCGATGCTGCCGGCAATGGTTGCATTGCCCCAGGATGCGCTTACGTCCCAGAGGAATGATTGGAATGAACAGCAGACAGATGCAGTGCATCGTGTCGTAATCAACCAGTTGCGAAGGTTGGCCACAAAACTCACACGTACCCTGGTACGCGTTTTTATTTTTCTTGCCGAAGTAAGTCGTTCCCACTCCGTTGACGGTGAACGGCATAATATGCTCGCAGATTTTTCAAAGTGAATGGCGAAAAGAGCGTCACTGTACATACTGACATTTCGATAGTGGAGATTCAAGCAGAAAGGAGTAATAAATCCGCATACTTTGAGTGATCTGTTTTTAGGTTTACAGAGTAAGGTTTCAGTTTTTTTCCTGGTTGTTGAGCGCTTCCATGATGATCTTCGCTTTTTCAACGACTTGATCATGGTTCTTATAAGGGAAATAGGCGGCTCGCATTACGAAGCCATAGGCTTCACCGACTTTATATTCGGGAATAAACCATTGAAAATCCCAAGCGGGATTTTGATCACCACCACCGGTGGGAGATTGCGCGAAGACGATCTGGTCCTGTTCCCGAAACATTTGCACGAAGGCCATATTATGGCTGACTCCGTAATAAACTGGGGCCTTATAAATATATCCAGATGGATGATTGGCGAGTGTCAGCGGAAACCCTTTTTCAAAGTTAATGGTAAAGGGATAGTTTGCCGGAGGGTGGGTACTACGGACACCATGACTGGGGGATGTCAGATAGAACCATTTGGCTTCGGTGTCGGGTTCACTTTTGTCCTTATTCCAGGCTTTTCCGAGTAGGTTGATGCCGATCTTCTCCGGCGCATGAATGTAACTGGCCCAGAATAAACCGATGTAGTTTTGTGAGAACAGTTCGGCGTGGGGAATACATTCGAAGGTGTATTCGATTGTTCCGTCTGCCAGTAGTTCAAATCGAGCGCAGCTTTCCAGTTTCCAGTTTCGGGTGGGAGCCTGATATAGCTCGACCGTTTGCAAATTCACGATTCGAAGTTCGATTGGATCGCGACGAGGTTCAAACTTTTCCTGGTTTACTTTCAATGTTCCGTCATGAATATGTTCGTAGTTCAAACCGGCATAAGTGGGAACAAACAGGTTCTCTTTGTGGTTCGTATGCCCCCAGTAGGCAATGCCGTTGTAACCAGGTTTGTGTTCCTGGGTAAGAGAGGTCTGCCCTGCACCGTTATCCACGATGACGATGGTTGTGTCCCCTGCCTCAAGTAACGCCGTTCCCGTGGTAGAAACGGAGTAGTTGACATCCGAGTTTGTAAGGCTGGTGACTCCCGGAGCGGCCAGCGGATGTGCCCCCGTCAAGCAGATCAGGCTGAAGAGACCAAACAAAAGTGTGCCAGCAGTCGATTTCATTATCGAGAACCTTGTTTGTCAGATAGGAGTAGGAGAGCCGTTGGTTAAAATGCTGCCTTCTACCATATCACAACGAACAATGGATTCGGTACCTCCTTCGAAAAAAAAAAAAAAAAATCGGGGTGTCCTTTCTCTGCGGTAAGTGAACCTCTTCCTATTGATGCCCGTTCACATCGAGCGGGAACTGGAATTCCCGGGCTGCGGTCGATATGGTGTCTGTGGTTCCGTTGTAAGGCCATTTATCTCACCTGACAGGTCGTCGAATTTCAACATTGGACCGCACAGACTCGATAGCCAACTTCGATTTCACTGCGAGCAATTTTTCAGAAGGATGTATCTCATGGAACTTAAACCGATCACCGATGCACTCGCGGCCAAAATGCCTTCAGTCATGCGTTGGGCGGGGGCTGTGGCGAAATTGTTGCGACAGTACAACATCAGCGTTGATAGTAAAGAATCGGGTTACGCCACGACAGATGCATTAACATTGGCCGACCTCAGTGTGCAGGAATTGATTGTTGCGGCGTTAAGGGATGAGGACCCCATTTTTCAAACCTGCCGATTGGAGGCGGAAGAAGTCACTGGCGATATGGGCCGGTTTGCAGAAGAGGCTCCCTATACAATTTGCCTCGATCCGATCGACGGGACCAAGCAGTATCGGGATCATTCCGGTAATGGATACGCGGTGATGTTGAACTTACGTTCGCGAGAGACGGTCCATTATTCTCTCGTATACATTCCTGAAACTGGCGAACAGGGAATGTGGGTGGAAGCGGTGGACAATACGATTCGCTGCGGGTTTGATGATCCTGCTCGACCAGCCCGGGAAGTTCTGAACAGTCTTGCCCCGATTGATCCAGCGACTCGGCCTGATTCTCCCAATATCTACATGATCGGTTTTCAGCAACATGATCCGGCAAAAGCGGAGCAAGTTACTGCTGCGGGATTAAAAGGGGTGATCCCGAGTGAAATGCCAGGCTCGATTTACGAACTGTTCGCTCGGGGAGAATTCGGCGGTTCGTTGATTCATACTCCGAACATCTATGACTTCCCGGTTTCATTACAGATCGCCAGGATCCTGGGAGGAGATGCCCTGTGGGCGCACAACGAAGAGCCGGTCAATTTTGACGAACTCTGGATGGACGAACGAGCCAGTATGCTGCGGCTGCCTGGAATTATCGCCTGTAGTGCGAATCGAGAAACGCTCAAAACCCTCTGCCAAGTGGCACGGGACTGGAACCAGAATCGCTACGAGGATTAACGACTGCTATGAGGCACTTAGGCTTCTAGAACGTGTTATACACTCGTGGCCATGTCATGGTCGTGAGAGTTTTCCTCGTGCGCAGACTCCGCTTCAGATGTTAGTGCGTTGATATCATCACGCGTGAGCTCGACCAGAATGCCACCCATGCGAAAGAATCGATGAATTTTGCTGAACCACAATTCTGATTTCCAGTGGAGCCCAGCTTTTTCACAGGCTTCCTGGAATCGTTTTCGATTGTAGGTTCGACATTTCCAGGTCCGGCTGGTCATTGCTCCGGCAAAGGTGTCTTCCGTTGCCATGATGAGAATGCTTCCTCCCGGGGTGAGTACGCGCCCCATCTCTTTCAAGCCAGGAATAGGATCGGGGAGATGTTCGATGACCCAGCCGCAGGTGATACAGTCGAAACTTTCATCCGCGAAGGGAAGTTTCATCAAGTCACCCGAGACAAAATTCGGACGACTATCTTTCAGACGAAGGCGAGCCCGTTTCAGCATCTGGTGGGAAAGATCGAACGCCACAAAATTGGCGTCGATGTCCACTTCCTTGAGGAGATGCCCAAGAATTTGTCCGGCTCCGGAACCAACATCCAGCAGCGATTTGCGATGCGTCACATCGAATTTTTTGCCACGGATTAAATGTCCAATCAGTGGTTCATGCAACGAGATCAGACTGGCCAGGGCTAATACAGCACCCGCGGGGCCATCGTAATGTTGTTGGACATGTTCGCGATATTGCTCGAAGGGAAGTCTTCTAATTCCCTTGAATTCAACTATCCGACGAAACATCCTCTTGGACAGTCGGGAAAGTCGGGTTCGGTGTCGCTTCAGTTGCATGGGTTCGCGTTGATGCTTTCCGTCAGATACAGTCATGATGAGTTGTCTAGTCGTGGTGAACGAGCCGGGTTATTCGTTTGAGCACCCGGAATCTTGTTCTTTTCCTCGTTAATTTTCCACGAATGCTTCTCTCTTCGCAACAGAATAGTCTCGACTTCTTGAAATTGATAAAAAGGTCTGCTTGAAGAGGTCTATTACGCAGAGTATAGTGGCGGCGCCAGGTTCTCAACCGGAAAAACAGGATTCTCTGCTCTCTGTTTACCTTCAGATACTTATCTATCCTCCCTAGTTCACAAAACAGGAAGTGATTCGTTTCTCTGTGGCGGACTTCACTTCAGGCTCGAACATCCACATAATTCAGGCTGGCCGGTTTTATTTTCTGACTTGGAAGTCAATTTCAGACGGGTTTTATAGCGATCTTGCTTAATCCGACCGCAGCTTCCGACTGTTTTTAGCTCCTCTCTCCCATCCGTTTTTCTCCGTCAGAGTGCTGATTGTCATCTCCATGCAACAAATTCTGAATATCAGGAATTCAGATGACCCGCGGGATATTATCCATCTGGCGGTACAGGCTTTGGTCGACGGTGAACTGGTCGTTTTTCCATCGGAAACAGGCTATCTTTTGACAGGCTACAGCTTGCAGCCAGAAGCAGCTGATCGCTTGAAAAACGTGATAGAAGACACGACCCCGGGGGGAAAATATCAGGGGAGTTGCTTTCTGGCATTAAAAACGGGGACGGAGCTTTCAGACTACACAGGATCGTTGGACACCTTGGAACGGAAATTAAGCCGCCGATGTTGGCCGGGGCCCGTTTGTCTCACTTTTCCTCTTCCGGATAAATCCAGTTCCGCTCCTTCCCTGCTTTCTTCTTTTTCGAAACCGGCCCGGGAGTTGCTTGAAAACGAAAATCGCTTACAGTATCGGGTACCCGCACACGACTCCATCCAGGATGCGATGAAATTGCTGCCTGCACCTCTGATCACTCTTCGGGAATGTTGGGGAGGAGCCGAGCTCTTGACGACTGTAGAAGACGTGCAAGAATTTTTGGGAAATCACCCGGCACTGATTATTGATGACGGTCCAAGTCGTTATGGGCAGTGTGCCACGGTTGTGGAAGTCACCAGGTCCGGTTGGGAAGTGAAAGAGAAAGGAGTTGTCTCGGCGGCAACTTTAAGGAGATTGGCCAGCGAAATGTATCTGTTTGTCTGTACAGGAAATACTTGCCGAAGCCCGATGGCGGAAGTTTTGTTCCGCAAATTTCTTTCCGATAAGCTAAACTGTCAGGAAGACGAATTGTTCGATCGGGGATTCATGGTGGAATCGGCAGGTTTATCTGCAATGCCAGGCATGCGTGCGAGTGCTGAAGCCGTCAATGTCGTCGCCCCGATGGGCGTTGACCTTTCCGTTCACCAAAGTCAACCGCTGACCAATCGTCTCATCGATCAGGCCGACCATATTTTTGTGATGACCCGTGGACATCTTGAGTCCTTGTTGTCAGTTCGTCCTGATATTTATGACCGTGCCTGTCTTCTTTCACCTGAAGGAGATGATGTTTCAGATCCAATCGGAGGCGGACGGGTGCATTATGAAGAATGTAAAACTCAGATCGAACAATATGTTCGAGAGCTAGTAGATAATATCCAACTTACCGATCAATAGGTTCAACGTTATGAAAATCGCTGTGGCCAGCGACCATCGCGGCTATGATGTTAAAGGGAAAATTCTCGATCTGTTGAAAAGCCTGGGCCATGAGGGACAGGATTTTGGACCGGATGGAGAAGAAAGTGTCGACTATCCCGACTATGCTTCCAAGGTGGCTCGAGCCGTTTCCCGTGGTGAAGTTGATCGGGGAATTTTGATCTGTGGAACGGGAATGGGGATGTGCATCGTCGCCAATAAATTTTCCGATGTCCGAGCTGCTCCCTGCCACGATGATCTGACTGCGGAAATGAGTCGATTGCACAACGATTCCAATGTGCTTTGTTTATCAGCAGATCTTTTAGGAGATCGTCTCGTACACCGGATGGTGGAAATCTGGCTTGAGACCAAGTTCGAAGGGGGCCGACATGCTCGACGACTTGAGAAGATCAAGCAATACGAAGATGAAAACCATTGCCAGGACTAAGCCCGGAAGTCGCGTTTGAGGCTATCCGGTCCGAGTAAAATAAAAATGAGCCGAAGCAATTCCATAGGAAATGCTTCGGCTTGTTGTTTTACAGAGGACGATTATCCCTCAGCAAATTTTACTTTTTGGTCAAGACGATCAATCGCACTTCCATTACTTGAGCACCGGGGACCTCCAGTTCTTTTAGGATCAACTCCCCTTCTCCTGGTTTAAGGTGGAGAGTACCGACTGTCATCGGCTTCCAGTCTTTAACATACGATTCTCCCCCACGACTGGGAGTACGGTCTTCGGCGGCTCCTACCAGTGGTGGATCGTTCGCTTCGGTGACTTTGCCTTCCAGAATCGCTTCGTTCAGTCGAAGTTCAAACGTCGCACCGAGATCGGATTCGGGACAGGCGTAATAGATTTGAACGTCGTAATCCCCCTCTTCCAGCACATCAACGTGCCAGGAAATTTTATCGTCTTCTTTGCCGGTCCAGTTGGTGAAGTAAGAACAGTTTGGGGCACTGGTGCTTCGTTTGACTTCCCCGTGAGCAATTCCGTCACGGGCAGGTAAATGAGTGTAAGTTGATCCCCCAATAGGGAACGGTCGTGTGTCGGTGACTGGAATTTCTCCCAGGCTGGATAGAAATTCATTTGCCGCCGCTTGTAGTTGATTTGCGAGTTGGGGATGTTTATGGGCGACGTCCCGGCGCTGACCGGGATCCTCTTTCAGGTCAAATAGCTGCCCTTGCGCATCTAATCGGAATTGCTGGCTGCGCACGCTGACGTGTGGCCCGACGACTTTACCTTGACGCAACACAGGGCGTTGGTAGGAAATGATGTGTCGGTCTTCGGTTTCCGTGGAGTCCCCCAGAAGTAACGATGCCAGGTTTTTTCCGTCGAGTGGTTTTCGTGCCTCGAACGGGACTCCCGTCAGGCTGGCCAATGTCGGAAGGATATCAATCGCGCCGGCAATCGGTTCGATTTTTTTCCCAGCCGGAATTTTTCCAGGCCACCGAATCAGGAAGGGAGAACGGACCCCGCCTTCATCGATCATCCCTTTTTTCCCTTTCATATCTCCATTCCAGCGCCAACCATTGGGGCCGTTGTCGCTGAAGTAGATAACAATCGTATCTTCGGCCAGTTTTAATTTTTCAAGATGTTCGAGGACTCGCCCGACATTCCAATCGATGTTCTCACACATGGCCAGCGCCGCTCGAAGATGAAGTTCATCCTCTTTTTCCGGATCCCGGTGATGCATCTTCAGCTCTCGGTCCTTGACCTTCTCATAAAATTCGTCGGGAACCTGCATCGGAGAGTGAGGAATATTAAACGGGAGGTAGCAGAAGAAGGGTTTCTTGGCCGCATGCTGTGTCGAGATAAAATCGATGGCGTGGTTTGTCAGATCGTCGGTCAGGTAGCCCTCTCCCTGGGTAATTTCCTTGTTGTGATCGAGCATCGGGCTGAAGTAATGTCCCCAGTGTCCAGAGGTGAATCCATAGAATTCATCAAATCCGCGCGCGTTAGGATGATAGGGATGTTGCGATCCATTGTGCCATTTCCCAAATGCGGCTGTTGCATAACCGGCTGCCTTGAAGACATCCGCGATGGTTAATTCATCCGGGTTCATCCGTTCTTCACCGCGCGTGACGCCGCTGACTCCGGTTCGTGCGTGATAGCGACCGGTCATATATTCGGCTCGGGTAGGAGCACAGATCGGACAAACAAAAAACCGGTCGAACTGGGCTCCGTCTCTCGCGAGAGAATCGATATTCGGTGTCGAGAGATTGGTGTTTCCATGCAGGCTCAGGTCACCCCATCCCTGATCATCGGCCAGAATGATCACGATGTTCGGTTGATTGGCGTCAGAGGGGGCGGCGAATGCGCTGGTGGCAGCACTCGTGAAAAGAAGACATAGAATTAAACTTAAGATTGAAAATCGAGCACTCATTGTTATCTCTTGATACTCCTGTCTGCGAATAACGGGGAATAGACTCACTCCAGCAGGATTTGATTGTTCTTACAAGGGCCAATTTGGACACGAACCGTTTTCTATTCCACCAACATGGCTGGAATCCAGAAGTTCTTCAATTTGGCCTTTGTGTGATTTGTCAAATCTGCCCAACAATCGAGGTCGAATGTGAGTTGGGCAATCGCCGAGGTTTTCACCTCTCTCCAGCCTCCGGTAAAGGTACTGAGAAAATCTTCGATGATCGGATTGTGGCCGATTAATAGCACCCGTTGGTGTTTGTCCAATTGTTGGTTGAGAACGTCGATGTAGGAAAACACCGATGAAAAGTAAAGGTCGGGGTTTATTTCGAGTGGGCCATCCCACTGCATCGATTTGATTACTCTTTCGGCCGTTTTCCGCGCTCGTTTGGCATTGGAGCAGACGATGATATCTGGCTCAAGCTTTTCCTGAACCAGGTGTTTTCCCATCAGCAAGGCTTGTTGCTTACCTCGAGGGTTTAACGGGCGTTCAATATCTGTGTCCGCTGGATTATCCCAGCTCGACTTGGAATGTCGCATTAAAAGTAACGTTTTCATACCCCTGAACTCATGTTACGAGAATAGGATTGCTGAATGACTTGCTGAAAATAACCCGAAATGAGGAAAGAGATTGCAGGTCAAATCAGGCAAACTTTTGAAGTCGATTTCGTTCCTTGATTTTCGAGAACGACCCCGCGAGTTGCAACCTTACGTCCCCTGCTCTCCGGAATACCTGGCCATCTCATATTTCCTCACAATGGGGCGCGACTGGTGAGTGGCAGGAGCATCGGCTTGTTCCATCCCCGAATTACCTGACTTTCTGTCCGTATTTTCCGGGGATAAATCTCCAGAATGCCGGTGACTGGAGTCTGGGCGCCGCCTCACAATCTGTTATTATGAATCAACATACGTTTATGGACGAAGCCAACCTATAATTCTTCTGAGAGATTTTTCACCAGCAAAGCCGGCTATATTCAAACCGCGGACTTGGTGTTTAATGTCGAAGAACCACGCCTTACGTTGTCATTCCCCACTTTCCTCAGAGTTCCTGCAGATCCGGGATTTCCAGTAAAATCTTTTACACAATCTCCCCACTGTCAGCGTACAAGCAATGGAATGATCGATCAGCTTCGTCATTGATTAATTAACACTTAAATATTCACACCTCTGACACTTTGGAGAAAAAGAATGTTTCAAAACACGAATCGCCGTGACTTTCTGAAACAGGGGGCCGCTCTGAGTACAGCCTTCTGGGTTGGACATCAAACTGGCTACACCGCCCCGAAATCGCCGCTCGAAAAAATCAACTTCGCCTGTATCGGCGTCGGTGGTAAAGGTAACAGCGATTCGTCTTCTGCAGCTCAACATGGTAATGTCGTTGCCATCTGCGATATCGATCAACTGAACTTGAAGAAAAAAGCAGCCGACCGATCTTTCAGCAATGCGAAACAATACATGGATTACCGTGACATGCTGGAAGAGCTGCAAACGGACATCGACGCCGTTACTGTCAGTACTCCAGACCATAACCACGCGGCTGCCAGTTTGATGGCGATGAAGATGGCACACGTCTGAACTCCATC
>JAGQQC010000135.1 GCA_020426395.1 Planctomycetaceae bacterium | reverse complement strand
TGGAACGGCTACTTGACAGTTGGTCCTAGCTATGGGCAGGATGGGGAATAACTTGCATAAATACGGTCAGATTAAGTCTGCAAGGGTGTGCTCCCCTATTCACCCCGCTTGAACTGAGTTCCTTTATTTGAGTGGTTTCTCTATTCGAGAGCTGACCGTCCAAAATATCCAGATTTTTCTACTTCCAAATCTGTTCTGTATGTCGCCAAACGTGCGCTCCTGACAGACGTTCTGGTAAGTCTTTACACCCTGCGAGCAGTGATTATGCACAATCCTCCCTCTCCTGAATTTCAAACTTCGCAATCTTCCCTGCATGGTTTTCTTGACGTACTGGCGACAATTCGCCGTCGCAAAGGGATCATTTTCTTTGGTATCGCGGTTGGCGCAGCCCTGGGGGCATTACTGGTCCTTCGCATGCCTGAAAAATGGAAATCTGAAGCGCAAATTCACATCATTCGACGCGACCCGCATCTGGCGACTGAGGGAACGGAAAATTCGACTTCGAATGACTTCCGGCGGATGGAAGATGAGCTGGCAAACCAGATGAAGATCATGTCCAGCTACAAAATTGTCAACGCTGGTCTGGAAGAAGGTTTGGAAGGTGAGAATTTAACTACTCTGGCTTCGATTCAATCAGAGTTGGATGAAGATGAGACCCCCGTTGATTACGTCATAAATAACCTGTACCTCAGCACGCAAGGTGAGGAAGGGAACGTGGCTGTTAATGGTGGTCACTGGATTTATGCTTCCTTTGAACATACCAACGAAAAAGATGCCCCTCGCATTTTGCAGGCGATCGTCAACGCCTATCAGGCACATGTGAAAGAGACGTACAAGAACCCGGTCAACGATGCGGCTACAAACATCAATAAAGATGCCGAAAAAGCAGAAGAAGAATGGGTTGCGATCCAGGCGAAATACAAGGACTTCATCGAGTCTTCCCAGTTCTATACGACCGATACTGACACCGTAAACGTTTACTTGAACAGCCTGAACGATTTTGAAACTCAATTACGGTTGTTGCAGTTTGAACGCTATGCGTCGGAATCCCGGTTGGAGATCATCAAAGATTCTCTTAAACCGGAAAACATGGATAAGTATACCGATCTTCAACGGCTTGCTTTAGTTGATGCAAATCATGTTGAACGATTGGGATTAACCTTGAGTGTAAAAAACCTGGAAATCAGTGTGGCAACCAATGCTGCCACCTCGGAAGAATTTCAGGCCCTGGCTCCAGTGCGGGCGGAAACAGCCAGCACCGAGTTTGATACTCTCATCGCTGCCCGCATGGATCTTTCTACCAAACAGTCTGAGTATGGCGCCAAACATCCCAAAGTTCTGGAAGCGGAAGAAAACCTGCGGGAATTGGAGCTGTTTCTTGAACAAAACAAAGAAAAAATTCCTCCTCCCAAAACCGTCGTTCCGGAGCCAATTGCACCTTCTGAATTAATTTATGCTTATGTCAGCCTCCTCGAAAGAGATCTGGACGATTTGAAGCGTCGTGAGGCGATTCTGGTGCAATATCGCGATGCCGCGGAAACAAAAGCGAAAGAAGTTGCGAACTTCAAATTGAACCAGAAATTGCTGGACGATGAACGTGAACTGAAGAAAGAACTTCGTTCCGTCGCCATCCAGCGAAAAAAAGATATCGGTTTGCTGGAAGATTATGATTTGCTCCAGGTTCAGTCGATGGGCAATATTCAGGAAGTGAAAAGTGCCAAGCTGTCTCTGTTATTTGGCATCGTCCCAGGAGGTTTTATGGGGGCATTCTTCGGTTTGCTGCTCGCCTTCGTTGTCGACTTGGCCGATTCCACATTCCGTAGCCCGGAACAGATTCGCAACACATTGAACTCGCCTGTTCTTGCTCACATTCCTCGTTTGAATGTGCGACGTTTGACGAAACTGGCCAACCCGAAATCCCGACTTTCTCCGGTGCTGGTGACTTATCATGTGCCGAAGTCTCCAGAAGCCGAAATTTTCCGATCATTAAGAACTAATCTCTATTTTGGAACTCAAGGAGATTCTCCCCGGGTTGTTCAAGTGACGAGTCCCAACCCAAGGGATGGTAAATCGGTCACGACCGGGAACCTTGCCATCTCATTAGCTCAATCCGGCAAAAACGTGCTGCTGATTGATTGTGACATGCGGTTGCCGATGGTTGATAAGCTCTTTGGTCTCGACACTTCTACCGGACTTTCTGATGTCCTGCGAGGTGAAATTGAAATTCCGGATGCCGTGCAGGAAACAGAGGTTCCAAATCTCTCCGCTCTCGTTTGCGGGCCTGTACCCGATAATCCGGCGGAACTTCTTAATCAGGACGCATTCACTCGATTATTGGCAGTTGTGAAGGAGCAGTACGACTATGTCGTGATTGACTCCCCGCCGCTCCTGGTGGTGAGTGATGCTTCCGCAGTGGCTCCTCGGACAGATTGTGTCATTCTGAACCTGCGATTCAAAAAGAATGGCCGTTCGGAAGCGATGCGGGCGATGGAAATCCTGCAAGACGTGAGCGCCAACGTTCTGGGGGTCACGATGACCGGGTACGACACTGCCACTGGCCGGTATTATAGTGGCAGTAAATACGCCAGCTATTCCGCCAAGGAATCTCGTTCCTACTACACTTCCTACAAGAAGAACACCCGTAAGGAAAAAGTTTGAGGAAGTACACAATGCAGGCGTGAAGCCTTCCCTGCTGTTCAATTGACCCAGCGGAGAGAGAGACAGGTGCCCGAGCACATTGGTCAGTCTCAGGAGTGGCGGTCCGTCTCAGGGGTGGCATCCGAAATCGCCTTGTGAGCGTTTTCGCTCCGCGTTTGCACGAAAGCGGGCAGGTCTCCCAAGTATTCATCAAGGGCGACTATTACGTGTAACATTTTATCATAGCGGCTTCTGGCGGCGCAAAACCATGTTTTCAAGGACATTTTGTGTACAAAAGCCGCCACACTTATCTTGGACAAGATCTAGATTAAGACAACCGCAACAATTTGTGAAAATCCTCCGAACCCGCAATCACATGCTTGTATGCCCAGCATGTATTGTTCACAATGGAGCAGGTAAGTTCAGTAAGGTGTTTGATCTAAAATATCTCTGCTGACTGTTTATTTTCCCTAAATGATGTATTTGTGTGGGAAATGGAGTTCTCAGAGCGGGTTACCGCTTTCCTGTGTTCAGTAGTTGCTCCAATTTGTTCAGTTGGACAATTTGAAAATAGGCACGTTTCATTAAATTAGGAGTATCAAATAGCTTAATGGAAGTATAACAGTTAACGGAATGAGTTTTGCAAACATTACAATTCAGGGGCAATTCAGCCTCCCGTTGCGGCAAAACGCTCAAGTTGTCTGCACGATTTTGGGACAGTTTGCATCATTTCGCAGCTATTTAAGTTTTGAAATGTAAAAGTGTTGATCAGTTATTGACGCTCGATTTCAAGATTTTCTCCATTCCGATTGACCTCAAAACAATGTTCCTTGAATGGACTCAAGAAGGGCTCCTCACTCCATGACAGTACTCAGTTCTGAATCAGGTACTTTTCTTACATACGAGCCGTCTCGTGAAGTTGATGTTGTCACGCTTGATACTCAAAAAATAAATGAATTTCGGTACAGTACTTCCCAGCGAATTGTACCGGTCGAAGCGAGTTTTTCTCGCCAGGTGATTCTGACCACTTTACCTCTGCTGTTGTCCGATCTTGTTGCGCTGGTCTGTGCTGTCTGGTGGAGCCATATCGCTGTTACCACCTTGGGATACGCCAGTATTCCTCTCAGTACATTGTTACCCGTTCTTTCCGTAACCATGCTGTTGGTCTTTGGGCTGCTGGAACTTTATCCGGCTGCTGGATTACACCGTGTTCTGGAAACCCGGCAACTTCTACTGGGTACTTCGTTATTCATGATGATTTCCGCGGTTTGTATCGCGGCTTATGCTTCTGGCCCCAGCCCACTTGGGCAGGTTTTGATCACTTGGCTTTTAGGGCTCTTCCTGCTTCCCACATTCCGGTCTGGTGTTCGTTCTTTCTGCACCCGGCCTCGATGGTGGGGTCAACCGGCCCTGATTCTGGGCAAGGGGAAAACGGCCGAGAAGCTGTATCAATCCCTGCATAAGAACTCGCGTCAAGGAATCAAGCCTGTTGGGCTGGTTTATGATCCTCGGGGAGAAGTTCCCGATGAACCGGAACGCTATCCTTACCTGGGAGGCACTGAGGAGGTCGTCGAGATTGCCCGGCAGCACTCTGCTTACTGGCTGTTCGTCATTCAGAGCGAACTTTCTTCCAATGCTCGGGCATTTGAGCATCAGGTGGAAAAACTGGCTGGTTCGTTTCCCAATGTTGTCATCATTCCTGACAATATGCAGATTCCGACATTGTGGAATCGCTGCCACGATTGCAATGGTTTGACGGGAATCAACATTCAAGAACGTCTCATGCTGCCCTGGCCACGTTTGCTGAAACGGACAATCGACATTGCCTTGACTGTCGTGGGGGGCTTACTGATTTCTCCATTTCTGGTGTTAATCGCCCTCTGTATCAAATTTTCTTCACCAGGGCCAATTTTGATTCCTACGAAACGGGTAGGACGGAATGGAAAAGAAATCTACCCCCTGAAATTTCGTTCCATGGTCAGCAATGCTGATGATGTTCTCAATAAGTATCTGGAAGAAAATCCAGAGATGCGTGCTGAGTGGACTAAAATCCGCAAGCTTAAAAATGATCCTCGCGTGACCAAAATTGGTCAGTTCTTACGGAAAACCAGCCTGGATGAATTGCCCCAGCTCTGGAATGTGCTGAAGGGTGATATGAGCCTCGTTGGACCTCGTCCGATTTTTGAGGATGAGATTCCCCGGTATCGTGATGAGTTCCGACTTTATTCTGAAGTTTCTCCTGGTCTGACCGGCCTTTGGCAAATTTCCGGACGGAACAACACGACCTACGCAGAGCGAGTTGAATTTGACCGCTTCTACGTCCGCAACTGGTCGATTTGGCTCGACATTTATATTCTCATGCGAACGCTGAAAGTCGTACTGCTTCGCGAAGGAGCATATTAACATCTCCTGATATCTTCGAAGGAGATGTCGCAAAGTTCGTTTTCAGCATGAGTCTATTCTCGCGGCTGCCTCATTCAGGTGACCCGAGTGAAATTCTTTGCTTGCCACAGGCGGATGTTGAAAAATGCCTGTTGTTTACTCCCTCTGTAGGGAATAATAGCAGTTCATCCATCAATGACTTGCCAGTCTGATGCTTTGTCAGGGAACCCTCGGAACCGCGTCGTTATCTTGATTTGTTAGTTGATCTGTTTTTATAAAGTTTGCCACCTATGGCCCGTATTGGAATGACGCTGGCGAACCCGAATTTTACCGGGGCTTGCAAGATGGCCAGGTTGTATGGGCAAGCTTTTTTGGCAGCAGGTCATGAAGTCTTTCTGCTACATGGCCCGGAAGTCGTTTCGGAAAATCACGATCAGACATTCATTGAAGCGTTACAGCAAGATGGTTTTGAAACGGAATTGATTCCGGAGATGAACCGACTTATCGGGCCGACCGTCATTCGTAAAACTGTCGAACAGGCACGACAGAAAAAAGCGAACTGCCTCATTGGCTTTCAGCAACGGGATATTCCCGTTGCACTCAAAGCCTCCCGCGAACTGAACTTGCCCGGGATAACCTCGTTTCAGAATCAACACACCTTTCACGGGCGCTGGCCTATGCCGCTGTTGAAGGAGACGGTGTTTGCCCGCTTAGTTCGTCAGAAACTGACGATGGGTATCTGCACCAGTCCAGTCGTGCAAGAGGAAGTCATACAGCGGTTCCGGGTTCCTGAGGAGAGAACCTCCGTTGTGTACAACGGCGTAGAAGTGTTGAATTTTCCCGAGGTCAGTGGCGAAGCTTGTCAGATGGTGCGTAACGAATTCGGGATCGCTGCGGATGAGTTGATGATGATCAACGTCGGACGCATCGATCCTCAAAAAGGGCTCGAAACGTTGGTCTCGGCGGTGGCACAACTGAAACAGGCACATCCCGAGCGAAAATTCAAATTGATTCAGGTCGGAGACGTAATTGCCGGTCCGAATCAGCAGAATATATTGAAATACCGCGATAAAATAGTAGCCAGCGTAAAGTCAAATGGTTTGGAAGAGACCTTCATCATGGCGGGTTGGCGCAATGATTGTCCAACTTTATTAAAGGCGGCCGACATGTATGTGCATTCCGCTGTCTGGGAAGGATGGTCGTTGGCTGTTGTCGAAGCGATGGGAGCCCGGTTACCAACGATACAAACCGATTGTTGTGGTGTCCCTGAGCATTACGAACAGGGTAAGCATGGTTATATCGTTCCGAAAAATGATCCCGCTGCTTTAGCCAAAGCCATGACTGAGATGATGCACTTCACGGGTGAAAAACGCAGCGAAATCGGAGAAGCGGGTTTTCAGTTTGCTGCTGAATACTTTGAGATTCAAAAAACAAGTCAGCGTTTTGTTCGACTGGTGGAGGAATACCTGAACTGAGTTCTAATTCAGATTCCTAACATGCCGTCTTACACTGTTCCTCCCATTCTGTAATTCAAGTTTTAACTCCCATCATACAAACTCAAATCCTTAAAATGTCCCGTATCGTCGTAACACTCTGTGTGCCTGATTTCACCGGTGCTTCAAAGATGGCCAAGTCCTATGCGGAAGCGCTGGTGACTGCTGGACATCAAGTGCTGGTACTTCATGGTCCGGAACCGCAGGTCGTTGATCGGAGTGAAACTACACGAACTGGTTATGTAGAGTCATTACGGCAATCTGGAATCGAAACGGAATTGTTGCCCGATCTCGCATTTCCCTTGTTTCCTTCCGTTATCTCAAAAGCGGCGCGAATTGCAGGGGAGTTTGGAGCCGATTGTATCATCGGAGTTAACGCCCGGGATCGAGCGGTAGCCCTGAAGACCGCGACCAGGTTGAAAGTGTCCGGGGTACTTTCCTTGCAGAACAAACATCATTTTCATGGACCGCTATTTGTTCCGCGACTGAAAGAAAGTTACTACCGCAAGGCAATGCAAAATCATCTGACGATGGCCATTTGCAGCAGCCCGGCTGTCGAAGAGGAAATGCAGGAGCGTTTTTCGATTCCTCAGACGCGAACATGCGTGGTGTATAATGGAGTCGATGTTGAAAACTTCCCAGAGGCTTCCACTGAAGAGATCGCCCGCATTCGCGAATCGTTTCAAATTCAGCCCGATGAATTGATGCTCGTCAATGTAGGTCGCATCGACAAGCAAAAAGGACTCGAGATTCTTGTGCAGGCCTTTCGCGAAATTATCTTGAGCGGCAAGAAAGCCCGACTGATTCAAGTGGGCGATGTGCTCGAAGGGCCTAACGCTGTGGAGATGACAGCGTATTTCAACTCACTCAAAACGTTCCTTAAAGAACATCAGCTTGAGGATCAGTTTATTTTTGCTGGTTGGCGGAACGATTGTCCGTTATTGTTGCGGGCAGCCGATATCTATGTCCATTCAGCGCAGTGGGAAGGCTGGCCTCTCTCAGTTGTTGAAGCGATGGGTGCAAGTTGTCCCGTGATCATGACGGACTGTTCCGGTCGGCCTGCTGGATTTACCGATCTGGAACATGGCATCATTGTGCCAAAGAATCATGTTGCTGCCTTGGCGGAGGCGATGCAGACAATGATGGGGCTTTCTTCTGAGGAACGAAGCCGCATCGGTGAGCAAGGCCACCAGTTCGCCGTTGAGCATTTTGAAATTACACGAACAAGCAGGAAGTTCGTGGAAATCGTGGAACGGATGATCGAACAGAATAAAACCTCTCAAATGCCAGTTAGCTCGACCTGAGTTTCTTTTTGCTCGGTCATTTTTTAATGTGAAGATCATGTCTACTTCATCCCGACTATCCGAAACAAACAACGGAACTGCCGACGGCACATTTTCTCAGAATGTGCGGACGGAATCGACCAGTGCCAAAAAGTTTAAGGTTGCTGAAGTCATCGAAGCGACCTTTGCCGGAGTGGGGCGGCATGTTCTGGATTTGGTTGACGGTCTGCTGAGCGAAAATGTGGACGTTCATCTCATTTATTCGCCAATCCGGATGAGCGATGAGTTTCGAGAAAGCATTCAGAATTTTGCAGAACGTGGGGCAACCTTATTTGAATGCCCGATCAGTTCGCAGGTGCAATTAAGTGACTATGCCGCAACTCGCCAGCTTCGTCGTTATCTCCTGGAGAATGGACCGTTTGATTTAATTCATGGTCACAGTTCCAAAGGAGGAGCCATTGCCCGTCTCGCGGCCCGGGGTATGAAGACCCCCGTTCTCTATACACCGCATGCGATCAGCACCTGGAACCCACGTATCTCCCGAAAAGGGTATCTGGTATACGGAACGTTTGAGCGTATTCTCGCAAAATGGACGAACTGTATTGTCGCCGTTTCGGAAGAGGAATCTGATCACTGCATCAAGTTAGGACTTCCTGCTTCCAAAATCAAAGTCGTGCCGAATTGCATCAATAAACTGGACCTTCCTACTCGTGAAGAAGTCCGCGAGAAATATCAACTTCCACTCGATAAGCGCGTCCTGGGTTTTGTCGGCCGATTGGAGCCACAAAAGGGACCGGAGGTCATGATCGAAGCCTTCAAGCGAATTGCTTCGCAGTTTCCCGATGTGGTGTTGGCGATGATTGGAGGGGGGGAGCTCGAAACAAGTTTACGGCAACAGGTGCGTGAGGCCGATTTGACCGACCGGGTTTATTTTCTCGGACCGCAACCGGGGAACTGGAGTATGCCCGGTTTTGATATCTTCTGCATGACCAGTCGCTATGAAGCGGGAGGATATCCTTACGTTGCCCAGGAAGCGGCTTATGCTGGCCTTCCCATCGTCACGACGCGTTTTCAATGTCGAGAGCTCATTGTGGATGAGGGGGAAAATGGTTTCATTGTTGAGAACGATGATGATGTCTCCCTGGCCAAAGGTTTGGAGACTTTACTGGCTTCTCCTGAAAAGTTGGCCGAGTTCGGACGAAACTCTGCGGCGAAGTTTAACGAGTTCAGCGCAGAGACGATGGTTTCTCGTTACATGAACCTCTATCAGTCTTTGTTGAAACAAAACTGAATTAGACGTATTCGCCTTCGCTCAAGCGGCGTTGCTTTGTCGTTCGTTTAGCTCGTACAGAATTGCGTTTCCTTTTTTCCCGACTTGTCGAATGCAGCCTGTCTCTCTTAAACAATAGGCGATCTTCTGGGCAGACCAGCGCGGGACGTCGACTGCGGTTGCCAGTTGGGCAGTATCAAATGGACCGGCGGGTCTGTCCGGCAAGATGTCCCACAAATCATGCGCCGTTCGAAGTTGAAGAGTGTCGGTAACCGCGGTCAGTAAACGATCAGAGGTTCGGTAATCTTTCTTCCTCCACCCTCGCTGTTTTACGGGAATGCGATGTTCCTCAAGTTCGATTAAGGCAATTTCGAGTGTTAATTGTTCGTGCGGAAAGACTGTGACGAAGTGCACGAGTTCATCGAAGAGATCGATCCAGGTTTGTTTTTGGGGACTGTAACGGGCGGAGAGGATTTTATTCCCGCGCGCTTTCTTGCGTACGAGATATTTTCGTGCGGCGAGGGGTTTAACCACGCGAACAGAATGAGATGTCAGCAGATCCCGAATTTTATCACGGATGGCAGAAAGCGACGCGCATTGGATTTCGATCAGTTCTTCGCCTGAAACGACATCAATGATGTAGTCCCCCAACCGGACCTCTGTTTCATCTCCCGGTTGGGCGTAGTGCAGCTTGAGTTGTTGATGTAAAGATGTTTCCATCCCGGACCTCCTGTCCTCGAGGGCGAAACCTGATTTCTGACCCACAGTACTACCGATCTGGTTGATTACACAAGATGTATAACGGAAATGGGATGCTGGATCGACCCCGAATTCAGCAGGTGATCTGCTCGATCTGCGAGAAAACGGCGATCCTTCCGCTACACCCCGAAAAGCTGCTCGCAATCAGGGAAGAAAATCGGTCGTATCGGTTGCTTACGTTTTCATTTGTGGGCATGATCGTGTACTTGGCAAATTAATCTAAAATTGATTCGAACCGAAAAATCACGGTTCATTCTCATATCTCTCTTGGTCAGCACGACATTTTCCGCTGATTTGATTCGGTGAAAGGATATTCCACATGGGTTCGACAGTAACGGCAGCCAGATTATCTGTCATGATGTTCATCCAGTTTTTTATCTGGGGATCATGGTATGTGACAGCTCCGTTGTATCTCGGTCCAATTGGATTCCAACCGGTAAATATAGGGAGCGTGTATGCGGTTGGACCCTTGGCGGGTATTCTGTCTCCATTTATGGTCGGCATGGTCGCGGACCGGTTTTTTTCGACTGAACGCGTGCTGGGTGTGCTACATCTACTCGGCGCGGGAATGATGTATATGGTCACCACGCAG
>JAGQQC010000134.1 GCA_020426395.1 Planctomycetaceae bacterium | reverse complement strand
ACGCCCCCTGATTCTGCTTTCCGGACATTTCGGGAATTGGGAAATCGCGAATACAACGTTCGGCCTCTTTGGTTACCCGGCCGGGGTCGTCGCGCGGGATTTGGACAATCCGTACATCCATCGCTGGTTTGAAAAGTTTCGTGAATTCACCGGTCACCAGTTGATCTCCAAAAAAGGCGGAGGGACTGATATGACCGACCTGATGGAGCAAGGGGGGACCGTCGCTCTGTTGGGGGATCAAGACGCGGGTAAACGAGGACTTTTCGTACCTTTTTTCGGCAAAGAGGCCTCGACTTTCAAATCGATCGCCTTACTTTCCATTCAGATGGACGCCCCCATCCTCGTAGGGTATACGTCTCGATTGCCGGATAATTTCATGGACCGCCGCTGGACCGGGTTCGAAATGGGGTGTGCGGACATTATTGACCCTCGCCGGTACACCGACGCCGACGCAATTCGGCGGATTACGGAGGATTATACCCTCGCACTGGAACGAGCCATCCGTCGTGCACCGGAACAGTATTTCTGGGTACACCGCCGCTGGAAAAGCGAGCCCCGGAAACGGACAAAAAAGCCTGAAACAGCAGAAAAACCGTGAATTCACCAGAACAGAATTTAAGACAAGCTTTCTTAAATCATTGCTTTTCTGACTTTTCGGAAAAATGCTCCTCGGTCGTTTTCATTAGTGACGCTCTCGGCTTAATGCAATTCAGGCAGTTGATTGACACTTGTCAGCAGCTCCGCAGGTAGTCAAAATGGAGCGAGTGGGTAATTCCTGCCAGTGAGTTTTCCAGGCATGCGATTTGTCGAACTCACTATCCAGTACGAGCTTGGTGATCAATATTTTCCCTCCTGTTTCGATCACCCCGGGCCATTCAATTACCCTCATCCCCGGCCACTATAGGACTCGTCACCCTCCAACTTCACCTGCCAATTTTGAATTCGTCACTAACACAAGAGGACAATCATGAAACTGCTCACAACGCTGACTTTGACAGCATCTTTAATCACGCTGACCTCAGCCTCAGTCATCGCGGGTAGCTGTAACACCTGTAGCACCGATCGTGTGCCCTACGTTCCGGCCAGCAGTACCGGATGCTGCACAACCATCCTTCCGTACCATGTTGCTTTGCAACGAGCCGTTGACGCAGACAAAGCAGAAGCCGAACTGGCCGATCTGAAAGCCGCCATGGAAGAACTTCAAGCGGAGCTGGCCGCCACGAAAGGTCAACTGGATGAAACCACGGCTGCTCTGGAAGCGAGCCAGAAAGAAGCTGCTGCAAACGCCGATACCGCCGCCAAGAACGCAGCAGAAGCCAAAGCCCAAATGGATCGTGCGATCAAAGCGGAAACCCAGGCTGCCGATCTTCAGAAAAATCTGACTGCCGCTAATAATGCCAAAGCAGAAGTCGACAAGCAACTCGCTGCGGCAACCGATGCACAGGCCGCTTTGAACAAAGAACTCGAAGCCACCAAAACGGAACTCACATCCTCCAAAGAAGAAGCGGGAACACTTCGTAAGGATATGGAAGAGCTCCAGGCCAAACTGAAAGCAGCAGAAGAAAAGCAGAAAGAAGCTGAAGCTGCCTTGAAAGAAGCCACCGCAACGAAACCGGAAGAGCCCAAAGTGGAAGCTGAAGAAGCGAACACTGAAAAACCGGCTGAACCGGAAGCTCCCGCTGAGCCCGAAGCTCCAGCAGAACAGAATTAATATTCTGAATTGATCGTTTCCATAAACGAAAAAGAGCCTGTGAGAATCTCACAGGCTCTTTTTTTGCATTATATTTTTTGCACTATAAGTGATCCCAAAACCCTCTGATGGGTTGCGTCCCCCATGATTAAGCAGGTTGAAGAACAGTCACAACCGGGTTTTGGAATGCACTCTCGCTTTATGAATTAATCGCAGTTACTTCACTGGAGGAATTTTTGGATCCTTCTTCAAGGGAAGCGTGACCTTTTTACCGGTCCAGGAAGACTGGTAAATCGCTAGAATGATCTCCACGCTCTTACGACCATCTTCGCCATCCACCAATGGTTTCTTGTTTGTTCCCAGAGTACTGATGAAGTCGGTTAATTGAGCCTGATGACCGGCAAAACTAATTGCCGAAGGATCACTCGCTCCCCCTGTACCGCCCACTTTCTGGGCGAATTTTTTCCGGATGGAGGCATCTTTACGATCCTTTTGAGCAAAGTCCCACATCAACAGGTCATCTTGTTCGACGACGACCGAACCTTCCGTCCCGTGGATTTCGGTCTTTTTAAGTAAACCAGGGAAGGCGCTGGTTGTGGCCTCAATCGTTCCCAAAGCTCCATTTTTGAATCGAAGTGCTGCGACACCCGTGTCTTCGACTTCAATCCGCTTGTGAGCCAGGGTATCAGTCAGGGCAACCACTTCGTTGACTTCCCCCATAAACCAGTAGAGCAAGTCGACATTATGAATCGCCTGATTCATGTAAGCTCCGCCCCCGTCCAGTTTCCAAGTCCCGCGCCATCCGCCGCTATCGTAATACTCTTGGGATCGCCACCATTTGACATAGGTATCTCCCAAGGTCAGTTTGCCAAACCGCTTCGCTTCCAGCGCTTCTTTAAGCGCGATATTCACGGGGCTGAAGCGGGAAGGCATGATTGTTCCCAGTTTCACTTTATTCTTTTTGCAGGCATTGATGATTGCATCGCACCGCTTGAGGGTGATTTCGAGTGGTTTTTCCACAACGACATGCTTGCCCGCATTAGCCGCCGCAACGGCTGGTTCCATGTGAGCTCCGGAAGGAGTGCAGATGTTGATGACATCAATCTCCGGATTAGCAAGCATATCACTAAGTTCATGATAAGGAGTGCACCCATTGTTCGCGGCAAATTTGTCCGCCGAAGCTGGAAGCATGTCGAAACAACCGACTAGTTTCGCCCCTCGAATTTTTTCGATCGCCTTGGCGTGGAAGTTGGAAATCATCCCACATCCCACAAGGCCGAATCCTGTTGCCATGCTATGTCTCTTTCATTCAGATCCGAGATAAAAACAGGGTTTAGCTCCCGGCATCAGCAGGATCCAGGAGCTTGCCTACAACTAGGTCAACTCTACCTGACAGAACCGTTTTTTTCCAACCCACAGCAGCAAACCCGTTTTCACCTCGATCAACTGATCATGGGAATCGATTTTGACTTTCTCTTCGCCGTATTTCGCTCCCCCTTGCTGAATGGTACGACGGGCATCACTGGATGAGGGGCATAAATTGGTCAACGTGAGCAGGCGGGCTGCGGGCAACTTGCCCCCTTCGAGTTCAGAAGCCGGGACGGAAACAACCGGAATATCGGACGGTTTCTCTCCTCCAGATATCTCCCGTTCCCAACGCTCCGCCGCCTCTGTGGCAGCCCCGGCATCGTGATATTCGGTAATAATCGTTTTCGCAAGTTTTACCTTGGCTTCTTTAGGATGTTCTTTGAGAATCTCATCGATTTCTTCCAGAGGGATTTCTGTCAACAGCTCGAAGAACATCTTCATCACGGCATCGGGAAGCTGCATGAATTTTTTCATCATGTCGTAGGCAGGTTCGCTGATCCCGATATAGTTGCCAAGGCTTTTCCCCATCCGGCGTTCTCCGTCGAGCCCGACCAGAATAGGGGACATGACACTGACTTGCTCAGCAAGTTTTTGATCGCGCTGTAAATCTCGGGCCAGCATGAAACTGTAAAGTTGCTCGGTCCCTCCCAGTTCAATGTCAGCTTTCACCTCCACCGAATCCCACGCCTGCATCAATGGATAAAGACACTCATGCAGGTAGATGGGGGACTCCGCCTTATAACGCTTTGAAAAATCGTCGCGGGTAAGTAATTGGGCAACCGTCACTTTACTACACAAGGTCAGCATCTGGGCAAAATCCATCTTGCTGAACCAGTCTCCATTCCGCACGACTTCTGCGTTGGACAGATCAATCACCTTGCCCACCTGATTGAGGTAGTCCTCCGCGTTCTTTTCAACTTGTTCCGATGTCAGCCGGGCACGGGTCTCGTCACGTCCACTGGGGTCACCCACGAGCGCGGTATAATTCCCGATAATAATGACCGCTTGATGCCCCAATTCCTGAAATTGTCGCATCTTCCTCATGGGGACGGTGTGCCCCAAATGCAAATCGATCCCGGTCGGGTCGATGCCGTATTTGATTCTCAGCGGCTTACCCGATTTTCGACTGGCCTCCAGCTTTTTGGCCAGTTCTTCTTCGGGAACAATTTTTTCGACACCACGACGGATCACTGCGAGCTGTTCGTCGACGGGAGGAAACTGTGACATTCCAATACCTGAATACAAAGATCAATATGAGAAATTAGATGTAGGGACAGCATTCCTGTCGGGAAAACCGATTCCTGACTGAAGCCTAACAAGCTCTGCGCCAGGCATCCAGTCACACCATGCGTCCGACCGTCGGAATCAACCTGAGGAGCCATCGAATAGTTCACGGTTTTTCATGCGAACCCCGTCTCTATTCGTCAAACCGGCCTCAGTCTCTCCAGTAGGAGCCAAATAGCCAAACGAGTACCGCAGTCAATAACCCCCAGGTACCAAGCGTCGGGATCCAGCCTCCGAAATTGAGTGCTTCGGGAAGGACATACGGTTCCAAAACCAGGTCATCAAGGATCCAGCCCAAAATGAATGACCAGCAGATCGCGATATAACCAATCTGCTTCCGTTGTTTCTGCTCTTCCTCAGATAATTGAGAAAACCGGACGCCAGGAACCGCTGACGCTTTTGATGACTTGGAAGCCTTCTGTTTTCGGGGTTTGGACTTGCTTCCTTTGCCCGCAGTGGAAGTCTCGACATCGGCATCACTGGACTCTTCACGCATGCCGGGGGCGTAATACTTGGCGATGGCCTGTTGTATTTGAAGAGGAGGCGCCATGACGACGTGCATCGGAACACCGTAGCGGAGTCGGAATTCATCTTCCAGTTCATGAGTCGGTTCATAAACGGAAGCGACTAGAACCCGGTCCTCTTCAATGAACAGGGGGATGACGGAGTATTTTTTTATGGTCCGCCGGGGAGTTTTGTCGAGCACCGAGTCATCCGGAATCGTGACATTCAGGTCAACGTACGAACGCCCCATTTCTTCGGCATAGGCACGCGTCGCCAGCTCAGGGTCCACCAGTCTCATTTGTACCAGGGCGTCCCGTAAATCGAGCCCGCGTGCCTCAGCAAAGGTTTCCGCTTCCTTGACCTGGGCTTTGGAAAGATGTCCATGCCTGATCAGCCAACCTCCCATAGACTGACGGTTCATTTCCCCCAGATCATCTTCGTAGTGCCGTCCGAGGCTTTCGTCGTATTCCCGTTTCCGCTGGGGGTCGGTCAGGCAAAGCATTGCGCGTGCGAGTTCGTTCAACAGATCCTGTGATTCCTGCTGGTATTTTCCCGTCGCATATTTACGGACATGCGCATTCAACTTCTTGTAATGCGCTTCTACTTTTGCAGGGTCATCTTCGAACTGGATCAGTCGCAGCAACTGATAATGGTCGGGGGGACGCTCTCCCTCCGGTATGCCCAACCAATCTTTATAGACATCCAGGGCCACGTGACAGGCTCCTTCTCTCCTGATCTGGGAAAGTAATAAATACGAGAAGAGGATAACAGTTATCGAATTTCACCGCTATTTCTATCGTGATACTCTCCGACACACAGATTGAAAAAACTCGGGATTGATCTGCTTCGCAGTAGAGGCTATTTCAAAACCCGGTTGTGGTTGTTCTTGATACTGCAAATACAGCGTATTGGTTACCCATCAGAGGGTTTTGAAACTGCTTGTAGGTGGGTTAACCTTCCAGTGATTTAAGATAAGCCACCAGATCGCGCAACTCCTCCAGTGACATCTTCTTGATGAGGTCTTCCGGCATCGCTGATTTGCCTTGAGTCTTCTCGTCAATTTCCTCTTTGTTGATTGTCACTTTGGTTCCATCTGCTTTGATCAGCTCGATTTCCTCGTCGGTTTCATTACGGACAATCCCAACTTCAATTTTTCCTTCTTCGGTGACGATGACGGCCGACTCAAATCCTTTGGCGACTTTGTTGTTGGGGAAAGCGATCGCTTCGACGAGGTAGTCCGGCGTTTTTTCTTTCCCGATACGCGTCAAATCGGGACCGACTTCTCCCCCCTTCTTGTCGACTTTGTGACATCGCAGGCAGGAGAGGTCGTTATTGTTATGGAATAACTCTCGTCCCCGCTCGATATCTCCTCCCGCTTGAGCGATTGCGAACTCTTTCAGGGGATGATTTGACAACGCATCTTGAATAACATTGAAAGACTGCGACAATTCAGCAAGTTTTTCCGTTTCGGAATTCAGAATTTTATTGGTTGTTTCGGCGACTTCCAATTCCAGATAGGAAGGGAGTTCCTGTTTTTCCCACTGCTGATTTAGTGAAAGCAGCAGGCTACCCGCTTGTTTTGAATTCAGATGGGCGATCATCCGCACGGCCTGTTGTTGTTCGAAGTGATCTTTGGAAGCTAAGCCTTTCTCGATATAAGGAGCTGCTGCTTCGGGCAGTCGTTCAGCCAGGAGATTCAAAGCGAGTGTGCGTAATCGGGCTGATTCGGAATGCAGGCTGCTCAGGAGTAGATCGACAGGCTCCTCTTCGTTCAAATCGAAGACTGCTTTCAGCGAAGTGACCCGCGCTTCTTCAGACAGTTCGGCATTGCCCACATCCGTTCGCAGCTCAGGCAGGATTTCCTGCATCTTATAAATCGTGGCCAATTGCACGGTGCGGGTGCGGATGGTGTCGGATTCTGTCAGAAGCGTTGGCAGATGGGGGCGGATCAATTCCGTTAGATAACTTGCCTCACGGGGAGGTTTGGGAAACCAGTCTCCATCCACTGCATCAATGGCATCAGGAGCAGCCCACTCGTCCAGTGCATCAAACGCCAAGGTTCGCCAAGTTTCGTTGTAATCAGAGTTCGCCGCGAGTTGCAACAATCGTTTCGCCGCAGAGACATCACCCACAATCAAATTGGCGTTAATAATCCGACGGGCAAGTGCGTCTGGAGTCTCGGGGGAGATATTCAGACTGGCGAGTTCGGGCATGACATCCAGGATGGGTTCATCATGAATTGCCCGGGCTGCCTCGGTCACAATTTTCAGGTCTTCCTCTTTCAGGAACTGAGCAATTTGTGGAGAGAGCTGACGTCTTAGTGCAAGCAAGCTCGCCATGCGTACCGATTTTGCGGAGTGTGTTCCCAATCGGGCTAACTCTTCGGGGGTATGATTTGCCGTCAATGTCATCACTCCAGCGTGACGTAGAATCGGATCCTGATCGTCATTTTCGATCAATAATGTCAGTATGGCTGGGGTGGACTGAGGTAACTTTAATTGAGCCAGGGCCAACGTCGCCATCATCTGCACGCGCGGACTTTCATCCACAGTCAGTTTGATGAGACCTTCCAGAGCTCCCCCATCGGCAGCTTCTCCCAGAACTTTCGCAGCTTGAGCCCGAACTTCAGGATCAGCGTCAGATAAAGCCGGACGAATTTCCGTAGCGACCGTTTTGTCGGAACGAGCAATTTCTCCCAATCCCCAGATCGCATGTAACCGAGAAAACAATGATGACTTTGTATCGCGATAGAGGGCGACCAACGTCTTTACATCTTTCCGACGGGAAAGTTCAAATTGCGCTCTCAGACGGATCCGGCGATCGGCATGGTCTAACAGGTTGGTCAGTGTCGGGATTTCGAGAGTAGCATAGTCCGCGGCAATCCACTCCACCGTCTTCGCGGCCTCAGCATCCGAGACATGTCTTTTGTCGGTGAACTTAAAAATACGCCCTTTTTCCAAACCGTTCCAACCATCGATCCAGTCGGTCAGATAAATCGAACCGTCGTAACCAAAATCAATATCCGTGGCGAGAACCGACCAGATGAATTGATGCTCGTCGACCATTTCATAGCTGGCTCCTTTGGGTTTTGTGCTGAACGATCGGACTCCCGATAATCCCGGTGTTCCGCGGAAGTCACAGAGGAAAAAGTGGTTGCGATAACGTTCTGAGAATCCGACTCCCGGGTACGCGACGAATCCCGAAGGACCGTCGGCCACATTCACGATCGGAGGGAGAATATAAGCGGGTTGGTCTTCGTTTTGGGGATACCACATCTTCTCCCGATTCCAGGGGCCACGGTCACTAAGATACTGGAAGTGCATTCGCCAACCGGTGTCTCCCCCCTGGATGATATGTACGAACCGGGCCTTGTCGCCGCTGTCCGAGTTGTTATCGCAAGTAAACAGGTTTCCATAATCATCAAAGGCGAGTTCCTGTGGGTTTCGTAATCCGTACGCAAAGACTTCCAGATGGGAACCATCCCGCTCACAGCGAAAGACCGCTCCTGTATCGGGTCTCACGAGATGGTTTCCCTCTTGAGTTATCACATTGTAACCACGGTCACCCAGGCTGAAGTAAATTCGGTTATCCGGTCCGACAATGAGTCCATGCAGGTCATGTCCGCGGAAGGCAACACGAACTCCATATCCATCGGAAAGGGCTTCCTTTTCATCTGCTCTGTTGTCGCCATCGGTATCGCGTAACTTCCACATCCGGGGAATACAGGTGTAGTAAACGTCGCCGTCCAGCGCGAGTACACCGGCTCCCGCTCCTTCGACGACATCTCGAAATCCCCCCGCATAAACCACCGATTCATCTGCAATGCCGTCTCCATCTACATCCGTAATCTGTACGATCCGATCTTCGGCTACACCGTACTCTGCAAACTCCTGTGGGGAGAGATATTTACGGAACATTTCCCGTCGTTCTTCAACGGTTTGTAGAGAGAGATCATCACGTACCCATTCTTTGTGCCCCCGGTTGTCAGTAACTCCTTTTTCCCGTCGATGGGTTTCCGCGACATAGAACCGGCCTTGTTCATCAATCGTGAAACAGACTGGATTTGCCAGGAGAGGTTCTGTCGCAAAGACATGTGCTTCAAAACCCTCCGGAATCTGAAACCCTTCCATCAATAACGCGGCTTCCTTACGAGCATCCTCACTCGAATTCTCCTCTGAGTCAGAAACTTCCGATTCCGAAGGGACTTTAGCCAATAACGAGACCGATGAGGTGGCAAGCAGAGTAAGTAACAGGACAATCAGCAATCTGGGCATCTGGTTTCAACCGCTTTAAGAGAATGAGATTCTGAGTGAAGTCATATACGAAAAAAAAGAGCCGCTGGTGAAGTACGCAACCGGCTCCTTCTTTTCTATTTTGATCAACAGGTTTTACAGGTATTGATTGATGATATTTTCAATCCATTCCTGACGTCCGCTCTGGTTCGGTTCCAATGTGCCTTTCTCCAGCACATAGGCTTCGAGTTCCGCAAAGCCGACATCACCCGATTCAATCTTGGCGCCCATGCCCGAATCATAAGTGTTGTATCGTTTTGCGACAAAATCGCTCAGGATACCTTCTTCACGAATTTTGGCGGCGATTTTGAGCCCTCGGGCGAAGGCGTCCATTCCACCAATATGTGCATGGAACAGATCAACCGGCTCAAAACTTTCGCGGCGGACTTTGGCGTCGAAGTTCACTCCACCAGGAGCGAGACCATCTTGATTCATGATAACCAGCATGCACTGGGTGGTCAGGTAGATGTCTGTCGGGAACTGGTCGGTGTCCCAACCCAACAGCAAGTCGCCCGTGTTGGCGTCAATACTACCGAGAGCATTCTGAATGGAGGCGTATTCCAATTCGTGCATCATCGTATGACCCGCCAAAGTGGCGTGGTTCGTTTCGATGTTCAGTTTGACTCGGTCCATCAACTCGTACTGGCGAATGAAGTTCAGACAGGCTGCGGCGTCAAAGTCGTACTGATGCTTGGTTGGTTCCTTCGGTTTGGGTTCAAACAGGAAGGTTCCCTTGAAACCAATTTTGTCCGCGTGATCAGCGGCCATGTGCATGAACTTCGCAAGATGATCAAGTTCCCGTTTCATGTTGGTATTGAACAGATTCATGTACCCTTCGCGTCCACCCCAGAAGACGTAATTCTCGCCACCCAGGCGATGAGTCACTTCCATTGCTTTCTTGACCTGGGCTGCGGCATAGGCAAAGACGTCGGCATTCGGACTCGTGGCGGCTCCGTGCAGGAACCGGGGGTGGGAGAACAGGTTCGCGGTTCCCCAAAGTAGTTTAATCCCAGTTCGTTTTTGTGCTTCGAGCAGTTTATCGGCGATCTTGTCGAGGACTTCGTTCGTCTCTTTCAACGTTTCCCGTTCGGGAGAAATATCACGGTCGTGGAAACAGTAATAGGGTGCGCCCAGTTTCTCCATGAATTCAAATGCGACATCGACTCGCTTTAAGGCATTCTCGGTGGAGTCACTTCCATCGTCCCAGGGACGTTGTAAGGTGGGGGCACCGAACGGGTCGGAACCTGTTCCCCGGAAAGTGTGCCAGTAGCAAACACTAAACCGCAGCCAGTCTTTCATCGT
>JAGQQC010000133.1 GCA_020426395.1 Planctomycetaceae bacterium | reverse complement strand
GCTCCTGTACAAGGAACCGTTGAAGCAGTTGATCTTCAACCGGGCGATCTGGTGCCGACGGACGCTCCCGTGATTTCCATTTTAGATCATTCTCATATGTGGGTTCGTGCTTTTGTACCGGAAAATCGCCAGGCAGTGAATGTTGGTGACGAAGTGACACTCACCGTGGACGCGTTCCCCGACGAAGAGTTCATCGGTCGCATCAGTTATGTAGCCCACCAGGCTGAGTTCACACCACGAAACGTGCAGACGTCTGACGAACGGGCCAAGCAGGTATTTCGGATTAAAGTCGAACTCCCGGAAGGGACGAGTCGGTTGCGACCAGGGATGGCGGCAGATGTGTGGCTGGATGGACGGGAGTAGCAAACGATGGCTGAACTCGTAATCGACGTCCAAAATCTGAGCCGGACATTTGGCGATCTCGTCGCAGTGAATAATGTCAGCTTCCAGGTTGAAGCGGGAGCTATTTTCGGGCTACTGGGACCGAACGGCAGTGGTAAATCAACGATCATTCGTATGCTGTGCGGCGTGCTCCCTCCTTCGGGTGGCTCTGCTTCCGTGTTGGGTTACGACGTCTCGAATGATGCGGAACAGATTAAACGTCGCATCGGTTACATGTCCCAACAATTCAGCCTATATGCCGATTTAAGCGTCAGCGAGAATATCGATTTTTACGGACGCATTTACGGGCTCTCTGAACGCCGACTTCAATCGCGGCGTCAAGTCGTGCTGGAACTGACATCGCTAGAAGACCGAACCGATCAACTGGCTGGAACACTGTCCGGAGGTTGGAAACAACGACTCGCGCTGGCCTGTGCATTGATCCATGAACCAGAGGTACTGTATCTCGACGAGCCCACTGCCGGTATCGATCCTGTTGCACGGCGGGAATTATGGGACCTCTTATTTGACTTGGCCGCCGAGGGAGTCACCTTACTTGTCACAACGCACTATATGGATGAGGCCGAACGCTGCAGCAAGGTCGCTTATCTTGCCCAATCGCGACTGCTCGTTTGTGGCAAACCGGACGAACTGAAAACATTACCTGAAGTGACTCCCCCAGGGACAAAGCGTTGGGAATTATCTTCACCACAACCAACAGAGATACTCCGTCGTGCCAGCCGCGATGAAAACATAATGGACTCCACCTTATTTGGCCAGCGCGTTCATCTGCTCGTCAAAGAAAAACTCTCCAGCCATGACCTCGAAGGTCTCTTCGCAGATGCGGGACAGATCGACGACCTGCACCCGACGGTACCTACACTTGAAGATGTGTTCGTGACGTTGAGTCGTGCAGCGGAATCGAATCCAGAGAAGAAACCAATCATTCATTCCGAATCAGGTGTTGTCCCTCTACCCCCCGAAGAATCAGAGCCTCCACCCGCTTCCACTCCACATGAGGAAACTCTTCCGGAAATCAAAGAGACTTCCCCTCCGGTGCTGTCGCAAGTGGGTCGCAAGGCTGCCAACACCTGGAACGGACTGGGGGCGATTCTGGTCAAGGAATTCGCCCACATACGTCGAGAACCAACTACTCTCTTTTTTATGTTCGTTGTGCCAGTCCTGCAGACAATCATTTTTGGGTATGCCATCGATACCCAAATCGAGCAAATTCCAACGATCGTATACGACCTGGATGGCCGGAGTGCCGGACGGGAATTGACATCCGCTTTTGCAAATACCAATACCTTCGAAATTATCGGTCGGGCTTATGATTCGGAAAGTTTTCGCCGCGCACTGACCTCCGGACGCGCGAAGGTCGGAATTTGCATTCCTCCCGACTACAGCGAACGGCTACTGCGCGGTGAACAAGTCTCTGTGCAGATTCTGATTGACGGTAGCGATTCCCAAATCGCCACGACCGCTCTGAATGCCGCCAATCTATTAGGAGTAAACATTTCGATTGATCTGGCACGCGCCCGAGGTGAGGCCTCGCCAACTGTTCCCGCCCGAGATGAAACCGGGAAAGCAGCCCTCCCCATTGAGATGCGTCCACGCCTGCTGTACAACCCGGACCTAGAAAGTTCCCATTTCTTTGTGCCCGGTCTGGTTGGGATTATTTTGCAGCTTGTCACTTTGTTTTTAACGTCGTTTGCGATCGTACGCGAACGGGAAAAAGGAACGCTCGAACAATTGTTCGTAACGCCTGTGGGAAAAGCGGGCTTACTGTTGGGAAAACTGACCCCGTATGCCCTGTTAGGCTTCATCGAAACATTAATTGTGCTGGTGATGATGGTGTATCTGTTTGGGGTCCCGATAACCGGTCAGCTATCGAGCCTCTTACTCTTATCTATGTTGTTTCTGGTGTGTGCCTTAGGTCTCGGCATTCTGGTATCGACCCTTGCCAAAACACAACTGCAAGCGATTCAGTTTGCCTTCATCATCATGTTACCTTCCGTTTTGCTCTCCGGATTCATGTTCCCCCGCGCCCAGATGCCCACACCAATTTACCTCGCCACTTTCGGCATACCTGTTACCTATTTCATTGAGATCCTCCGGGGAATCGTGTTACGGGGAGCTGATCTGCCCGACTTATTCCCTCAAGTCTTAGGACTTCTGGCCTGCTGCGGCGTGATTTTCGCTTGGAGTCTTGCTCGGTTCCGCAAGCAGCTTGGTTGAGCCTGAATTAGATTACAGGCTGCGTTTGAAACTGTTTTTCACTACCTGCAACCTGTTAGCGGCCTCTCCGGACTCGCTATACACGACTATTACCTGAAACTGAGCAGACACCACTTTTCCTCATTGACATATCGTAATATACCGATATAATGAGTATTAGACCTATCAAAGGAGAAGCACTCATCGCCTCTAAAACCAAATCAAAACCAGTCAAGCCGCCCGGTTCTGTGGAAAGTTTTGCAGAAGCAGCGGAATGTTTGAAGACACTCGCTCACCCCGTCCGTCTGCGAATCGTGCAACTTCTGCTGCACGGTCGTTATACGGTGGGTGAACTGGCTGAAGATTGTTCCATCGCCGACAACGCGATGTCGGACCATCTGCGGCTGCTGCAGCGTTGTGGGTTTCTGACGAGCGAAAGAGATGGTCGACGGGTGTATTACCAAGTGGCGGAAGCGCATCTCCAGCAATTGATGGTTTGTATCGAAGGCCGGTTCTTGCCTTGCGGCGCCAAATAACCAGCCCGAGAGGTGAGTACCGAAACCATTTTTTTAACCTCATATATCGTAACCTAGAGACATTTCGATATTATTTTGTTCGCGACCTCAAATTTCACGGAGTGGAACGATGCAGATGATTGCCAGAATATCAGGGAATCAGTGTGAGGGTGGTAAGTCATGCTCATTCTAGCGATCGCATTTGGATGCGTTGTTGGATTTGCACTCGGCTTGACCGGAGGCGGAGGAGGTGTGTTTGCCGTTCCGCTACTCGTTTACGGCCTGTCAGTCGCTCCCCGCGAAGCTGTTGGCATCTCATTGGCCTCGGTTGGAGGAACGGCTCTGTTCGGTGCTGTACCACGACTGATGCGCGGCGAAGTCGAAGTGCGAACGGGGTTGTTGTTCGCAATTGCCGGGATGTTAGGCGCGCCGATTGGCTCGTACTTTTCCTCATTGGTACCCGAGGGTGCCCTGCTGATCATGTTTGCGGGTTTGATGTTGGTCGTCGCCTACCGGATGTGGCAAAAAGCACGCGACCCCAGAATTGCCAGTGGTGTTTGCAACACCGAATCGGAAACCGACCGCGACCGAAGCGCTTGCCAGCGTGACGAAGACGGCAAATTGCGATTGACGTCGAAGTGTGCTCGTTTGCTGGTGATTGTGGGTCTGTTGACTGGAATCCTGTCAGGTATGTTCGGCGTGGGGGGAGGTTTTGTCATCGTACCAGCATTGGTGTTGTTCAGTGGCATGGCGATTCATCAAGCAGTCGGTACTTCGCTCTTCGTCATCGTATTGGTCAGCATCTCCGGAGTGACCTCCCACCTGCTGAGCGGCAAGGGTCTCTCACTGGAAATCACAGCCCTGTTTATGGTGGGTGGTTTTCTGGGAATGTGGCTCGGTGGATTGGTCGCCAAACGCCTTAAGGGTCCCACGCTACAAAAAGTATTCTCGGTGGCCATCGTGTTGGTGGCCCTGTTTGTCATGTTCAAGTCAGCGGTTCTGTAAAGAATTTTCCGTTTCATATAAGGAAATCGAATCATGTTACTCAAATACTTCTACGATCCGAAATTGGCTCATGCTTCCTACATGGTTGGCTGTCAACGCTCGGGAACGGCTTGCATCGTTGATCCGGGCCGGGACATCGAGCAGTATCTTGATATGGCCAAACGCGAAGGTGTTACGATCACGGCTGTCGCAGAAACTCACATTCACGCTGACTATGTTTCCGGCGCACGGGAACTGGCCGATCGTGTGGGTGCAAAGTTGTACGTCTCCGATGAAGGGCCCGCAGAGTGGAAGTACCAATACGTTAAGAATTACGACCATCAACTACTTCACGATGGCGACACCTTTAACCTTGGTAATATTCAGTTCGAGGTGATGCACACTCCTGGCCATACGCCCGAAAGCATTTCATTCTTGTTGACGGACCAGGGTGGCGGAGCTTCCACACCGATGGGCATTTTCACTGGCGACTTCATCTTCGTCGGTTCGATCGGACGACCAGACTTGCTAGAAGAAGCAGCCGGAATCATGGACACGGCTGAACCCGGAGCACGCGACTTGTTTGAATCCATGAAGCGGTTTCGCAAGTTACCTGATCACTTACAGGTTTGGCCGGCGCATGGTGCGGGAAGCGCTTGCGGCAAGGGACTCGGGGCGATTCCTTCCTCTACCGTGGGATATGAAAAACTCTACAACCCGGCACTGCAATACGACGATAAAGAGGCGTTCGTCAAATACATTCTGGCCGACCAGCCAGAGGCTCCGAAGTATTTCGCCGTCATGAAGCGTGTCAACAAGGAAGGCCCCATGATCCTCGGCGAAGGCCATCATCACGAAATCCTGAATGGTGAAAAATTAGACGCAGCGATTCGTGACGGTGTGGTCGTTGACCTGCGACCAGCGATCGAATTTGCCGAAGGGCATGTTCCTGGTTCGATCAATATTCCTCTGAATATGCTTGCCGCCTGGGCGGGTTGGTTAGTGGACTACGACAAGCCAACTTACCTGATTTACCAACCGGGCGACCTCGAAGAGGCAGCGCGTGTGCTGCACAAAATCGGCTGCGACGATATTAAAGGCGGCTTCGATGCCTCGGCCATCACTGGTAGTGGCAAAGCGAGTGAAACATATGGAGCAGGCACTCCGGAAGAACTTTCTCAGGCCATCCAGTCTGGCGATCTGTATCTGATCGATGTTCGCTCGAACGATGAATGGAATGCAGGACATATCGAACAAGCCAGCCACCACTTCCTGGGTCGTTTATACGACACGGTGAATTCGATTCCGAGCGACGCCAAAGTTGTCCCGCAGTGTCGTAGTGGTGCACGGTCTGCAATCGCGGCTAGCGTACTTCAAGCTACGGGTCACAAGGACGTGGTCAACTTGACTGGAGGTTACACGGCCTGGGCGAAGGCCAACTTACCGATCGTTAAAGATCAAACTCCTGCGACTGCGTAACTGGAACCGACAAGGATAAACCTCATGGAAACAACTTTGAATAGACCTTCAATCTCGGAACGTTTGGCACGGGATGTTGCGAGGGAGAGTGTGATGACGACCTCACACAGCAACCGTGAGCTGTCCATTTTCTACAATTACAATTAGCCAAAAGAAAAAGAGCTATGTCTAAAAAACAATCAATCGAAAATCTGCAAATAGCACTTTCAATGGAGTTAACCGCAACTCATCAGTACCAGCTTCACGCCGGAGTTCTGGATGACTGGGGAATGACCCTGCTTGCCTCGCAAATGCGGGAGGAAATGCACGAAGAGCTGGGCCACTCTCAGGTATTTATGTCGCGGATCATGTTCCTTAAGGGCGATCCTGAAATGAAACTGGCAAAGACCCCCGAGCGAGCGACCACATTGAAGGAAATGTTCGAGTCAGACCTTGCCGACGAAAGGGAAGCCATTGAGTTCTACACGAAGTCATCGCTACATGCCTTCGAATGTGGCGATCTCGGTTCGCGCGCCATCTTCGAGCGCATCGCGCTGGAGGAAGAGCACCACATGAGTTGGCTGGAGCTACAACTTGATCTTCTCGAACGGATGGGTGAATCGGCCTTTATCTCGAAATACATACCGTCGCCTGGTTCCGAGTCATCTGATCAACCCGCTTGAAGTGACTGACTTCGAAGAACACCAAATTGATTTTATAAAACATGAGGAAAGATAGAAATGAAGTACCAATCAGCAGTAGTCGTGCTCGTCGTGATCAGCGGAGCAATTGGACTTGGCGTGGTTTTCGGTCAGACATCGCCATCAATCGACCAGACAACTTCTGCAGATGAGCCACAGTATATTAACCCGAGAATCCACGATTATGGTAAAGTCGTGAAACTGGCGAAGGCGACACAGCAGCCTCGCAACGGAAGTAAAATTGTCATCGACATTACCAAAGGTGGTGATCCCGACAAGCTGAACTCTGCTATCGAGAAGGTGTGCCGCTTCGTCAACATTTACGCTGGAGCTGGTATGGAACCTGCGAAAGTTGACATCGCCGTTGTTTTGCATGGCGACACGACTCTGGCCGTTTTGAAGGACGATGCCTATTCATCTCAATTCAAAACTGAGGGGAATCCGAATCTAAAATGTCTGTCAGAACTGCAGAAGGTCGGAGTTAAAGTCTACGTCTGCGGACAGTCACTCATTGGCAAGGGAGCCAAACCCTCGGATGTCAGCGAGCAGGCGGAAGTCGCCGTTTCAGCTCTCACGGCCCTGGTGAACCTGCAATCCGATGGCTACGCCTACATCCCTCTTGGAAAATGAAAACGATGTAGAGCTTGCACACGAATGCAAAGACTTGAATCTGTCGCCGGTTATTCTATTTTCGAGTGGTTTCTCATGAAGCATTATTTCTGGGATTGTTTCAGTCGACTAGTGAGAGATTGGAGATCCTGACCTCGGAGTGCTCCCTCTAACAATTCGGGGAGTTTCTGTGGAGTGCAACCGAAACAGGGGATGCCAATCTGGGCCAGCTTTCGCGCTAGATTTTCGTCGTAGGAAGGAACACCACTGTCGGATAAGGCTAACAAGCAGATGACTCGCACTCCGGAACCAACCATCGCTTCCAGGCGTCGCACCAGTTGAGCCTGATTTCCTCCTTCGAACAGATCGGTGATGAGGATAAACAGGCTACGGGCAGGATCGGTAATAAATTGCTCGCAGTAGGCAACCGATTTATTGATATCGGTCCCCCCGCCAAGTTGCACACCGAAGAGCATGTCGACCGGATCGTCACCACATTTTTCAGTCAAATCCACCACTTCGGTATCGAATGCAACCACGCGTGTTTCCAGAGCGGGTAAGCTCGCGAAAATCGAGCCACAGACGGCACCATAGACGACCGAATCGGCCATCGAGCCGCTTTGATCCATGTCAACGATGACGGTCCAGTTATTAGAACGTTGTGATCGCGAGTAGAAATAGACTCGCTCAGGAATCAGTTTTTTCAACTGCTGATTGTAATTCTTGAGATTCCGACCAATCGTCCATTTCCAGTCGATACTATTAACATTCGGAATGGGAGAATGAGCATTACGGTTGATGGCCCCCATCACGGCCTGTCGAATTTTCTGTTCGAGAGCGAGTTTGATCTTTTCGACAACAGACCGCACCACCATCCTGGCGGTTTCCTTGGTTCGCTCTGGAATGCGTCCACTTAAGGACATCAGCGTTCCGACCAGTTGAATGTTCGGCTGTACGTTCTTGAGCATCTCTGGTTCCAGCAGTAACTCGCGCATCCCTTTTTTCTCGATCGCGTCCTGCTGAATGACAGTGACAACTTCTTCGGGAAAATAAGCTCGAATATCTCCCAACCATTTTGCTAGTCTCGGCGAAGACTTCTCGAGACCTGCTGAACGTTGACCACGACCGGCTTCCTCAGTTTCATCATAGATGGCAGCGAGGGCTTCATCCATTTCCTGCTGGGCTGCTGAAAGCTGAAGTGATCCGTCACCACACATACCATTCAGTGCCTCATCCGAATCTTTGCCGAGAATAAGACGCCAGCGTTTAAGTTGATCGAGTTCTATCGGTTCCGGTTTCGTCATGGTTCAAGACACTCTATTGAAGTCTGGTTAAATATCATCGAAATCAAACTCGTTCAAATCTTCGAGAGAGGCTTCTTCCTCTTCCGTCAGCGGTGATTCCATCAGTTCGCTCAGCGTGTTTTCAGATACTCCCCAACACTCACCGAGGTTTTCACAGATATGACGTTTTTCCGAGGCACTGAAACTACCAAATGCCCGACGAAGAAAAACGAGTGCTCGTCGAAATTCTTCTTCGTCCAGAGAGGTCACGTATTCAGCCAATTGGGCCCACAACGTTTGACGCGCCAGCAGGGCGTATCTGTTCCGCTGCGCGAGCCCCTCAAACCAACCTGCACCCAGGTCCGCAGAAATCCCCGGAGAGAGCCGACGGGATACTTCCCGGGCCAGGTCTTCATTTTCAATGAGATTTCGTTCGAGGAGAATGGAGCACGCATAACCGGATAATAACGGGTTACGATTATCGGCATCGGCTAGTTCTCGCAGTTTCTCAATCCAGAGTGGTTCATCGATCTGATCGTGAAATTCCAGGGCAACCTGGTCCAGATTGTTCATGGCCGAGATTAACTCACGGGCCGCTTCATTATCACAATTAGAGGCCCCGGGAAGAGCCAGAGACGCTTGCACAAATAACGTCTCAATTAATGGAAGGAGTGTAGAGGTATCAAAATTACGTACATCGCCGTAGCGAACTACCAACATCAGTTGAAATGCCCCATGGGAGATCGCGTTAAAATCGGATGATGTCGCAGCCAGATGTTGCAACCTCACTCGTGCGTTCTCCATTGCTTCCAGCATGCCACACAGACATGCGTCGTGAACCTGATCTGCGGCACAGTCGACTGACTGGCATTGATCCAGTCGATTTTTGAACTGGTACGCCGTGGCCAGTTCGATCGTTTCACCCATCAGCACCGCTTCAACCAGTCGGATTTCACATTCAGGCGACCACTGAACCTGCCAATTCTCAGCCCAGTTTGTCGAACGTTGATACGTGGCTACGGAGGTGGCAAAATCGATATCAAGCACCCGAAGTCGATGTAGAAAATAAGATCGATTCAAATCGAGATAGGCGGCCTCCTGCGATTTGACGCGACGATTCTCGCGCAAATCGAGGTTCAGATCCTGTCTGATAGAACTGCGGTATTTCGTCAGTTTCAATCTTTCAAGTTCACGATCGAAATCGTCCTGAATCGAAGTCTTGCTGACTCCTCGTGGGAGTGTTCCGATTGAGGTACCGACATCAACGCGTGCCAGAGACTCGTTCACCACAGAGAGTTGCCCGTGACCAATTAAAGTAATCGCCGAGTCGCGAAGATCATGCAACGTCGGAGCGAGTCCTTCTTTTAAGGCCGAGAGTGTTCGAGCAAGACGAACTCCTTCGATGACTTCGGCAGTTGACCGATGCGTTCCCCTTTCTCGAAGATCGCGGGCCACCAGTGCCAGGTATTGGGCGGGTAGTCCCGCTAGTGAATCTGCTTCAAGGGCTTCCCAAAGTAACTCAAAATAGGCTGGGGCATGATTCCCCGCTCCATACCCTGATTGGGACGACAACCGAAAGTAGGAGTACGGCATGAGGGTCAGTAACGATTCACGCCGCTTGAGTGAGGCCAGTTCCTCATCAGTCAGGATATGATGCTCGTCGGTAAGCACCGGTGCGTGATAGGCTCCGACGACAACCACAATTTGATCAGCCGGACAATCTTCCGCAATCGCCTCACAGATGCGTCGGCGCATGTATGCTTCTCGGACCAGATTTTCGGCGAAGGAGAGCTTAGTCTCCGTAGCTAGATCTCTTACTCCCATTCCAAATTGTAAAATTGCCTGACGATAGGCATCAGAACTGGTGTTATGCTCGAATCGCCGCTCCCAATAGGTTTCGTAATCAGGCTCTCCGGCCCGGGTTGCATATCGGTCATAAATTGAGACCGGGCGTTCTGATTCGGAAATGACTGATTCCGCAGACTCTTCAGAATTTTCACCCGACTCATCATTCAGATCACCATCATCAGTTTCTCCTGTCCCCTCTCGTAAACCCTGCAATGCCAGGAAAATATCCGAAGGGAGATCGATGAAACCTGCTTCGACATCGTTTTCCTGTGCCCAGACGAGTGCCTGATATTCCGGGCTGTATCGTGCAAGAGGATAGACGAGTGTGCGAACCGGCAAGGTCGCCGTATAAGCAAGAATGGCGATCGGCGGATTGGTCTCTTTCCGAGTGATATCGGGAATAAGATCGTTGGCATCGGCAAGCCCCTCGATCAGAACGAGCCGGGGT